>JAZQWS010000329.1:0-5239 GCA_045632465.1 Eubacteriales bacterium | reverse complement strand
CGCGGGCGGCTTTTTCGAGGTGCCCTCGTTTTCCGTTCCGAAGGAGGATATCAAGGGCTCCGTCGGTGCGGGCGACGCCTTCTGCGCGGGTTGCCTTTGGGCACTCTATAACGGCTACGGCGAGGCTCGTATGCTGGAATTCGCGTCCTCTGCGGCGGCCGCGTGCTTGCTTGAGGCGAATGCCGTCGACGGCGTGAAATCCGCCGCCGAGATCGAACAAATCGTCAAAAAATACAAGAGAACAGAGCTCTGAAAAACCCACGTATCAAAAGCAGGCAGAAAGCGCTCTCGCCCTTTACGAGCGCACGGGCATCGTCCTGAGCCCCGAGGAGAAGGGAAGGAACGAGGTCGTCGACTTCGGCCCCGACATCGTTCTGAATCTCGGCGAGCAGTACACCATTATGCCCGAAACGCTCCATTGGTTTCAGGCGGGTGAGAACGGTGCGGTTATCTCGGAATTCTCCACGAGAAGCACCGATGAAACGGATATATTCACCGATCCGAAAATCATTCGCAACCCCGTGATCGAGGAATAAAAAACGATCCAACTAAAACTTATATAAATAAAAAATCCGAGCCGCGCTTTTCATGAAGCGCATGGCTCGGATTTTTTTGCTATGAAAAAACAGTTCCGTCAAACGGGGCTGATGTTGGTGATGGCGGCGCTTGCGGGAAGCATCATATCCACCATCAGGTATGCCAGCGTGTATGTCTCGGTCTCCACCTCGCGGCATTCGTAGGTGATTCCAAAATCCTTCGTGTAGGTAACGATGTACTTTTTCATAATAGCTTTCTCCTTATAAATCCTTCATAACCATAACGGCTTCGCCTTGAATAATGAGCCTCTCGCGGTTTCGGCCGCTGATAACGATCGGCTCCATCTCGTCGTTTTCGGGTATGAGGTAGATTGCGTTTTTGTCTTGCTTGAATCTCTTGAGTGTTGTTTCCGCATTGTCGTAGAGGAAAGCGGCGATCCGCCCCTCGCGCACTCTCTCGCACCGCTTGATCAGCACGAGATCGCCGTCGTCAATACCTGCATTGATCATCGAATTTCCCTTGGCGCGCAGAAGAAAGAAATCGCCACTTCCGATCAGCGCCGTTGGCATTCGGATGCTCTCAAGCTCCGCATCGCAAACCTCGCTCATCGGTCCGCAGGGAATCGAGTTTCCCATCAGCACGGGGCTCGTTCCTTCGGCCGCGCCGCGCATGTAGTCGGTAATGATGCCGCGGTGTCCGTCGTATTCGATCTCGCCTCGCTCGCAAAGCTCGCGCAGATATCTCTGCACCGTCGGGCGGGAAATGCCCGTCGCACTCTCGATCTCTCTCGTGGAAGGCGATCTTCCTGCGTTGTCAAAATACTTGTTAACGAAGTTTAGTATCGTGCTGTAATAGGATGTGTTTTTTGACCTCATTTCGCCCTCCGATTTTTATTGAGCCGTTTGGCTCGTTTAGATTATAGCGCAAAATTCGGTATTTGTCAAGCCTTTTTTTCAAAAAAAACGAATTTTTTTCGCCTTTTTCGCAAAAATAGGGAATTTTCCGTCCTTTCCCGCCCCAAAACGCCCGCCATCTTTTTGAGCCAAAAAGAAAAATCCCAAGGAAATAGAAACGATATGTTAATCGTATCTGCTTCCTTGGGAAAAATAAAAGAGGGCAGCTCAAGTTTTTGCAACTTGAGCTACCCTCTTTAACGAAGCAGGGAGCTTTGCCGGGCTATATAAGAGATAGCAAACGATCGTTTTTTCGTTTTTCATCTTTATATCAAGCTTCTTCCTTCCCAGTCCTCATCGGGCGCAACGCCCAGAAGCGTTGTGATGGTGGGCGCGATGTCCTTCAGATTCACGTTGTCAACGCGGATGCCCTCCGCATTTTTCTTCAGCGCAATGAAAGGAATCAGCATATCCTCAGGCAATTCCGTTCCGTGTGTTCTGTCGTGTCCGCCGTGGTCTGCGGTGATGATAACGGCGTAATCATCCTGCAGGGAATCGATCACCTTCTCGATATTTTCCCAGGTGTTTTTCATCGCCGCCATATATCCCTCGCTCATCCAGCCGTAGCTATGGCCGGCCCAATCCGTGTAGCCGAGATAGAGGAAGGCAAAGTCGGTATATCCCTTGTTCAGATGCTTGATCGCCTCGTCGGCAAGGATATTGGTCATTGCCTCGCGGCCAATGTGCCGCCCGGAGCAAAAGTAAGAAAAGTCGAGCGAGCCGGGGCGCGCGATGTCGCGCAGCTCCTCCCATCCGTAAAAGCAAGCGCAGATCTTTCCGTGATCCTTCAGCACCTCGCAGAGTCCCTTGATCGGCCGCACCTGAGGCGCATAGATATTCGACGTTGTTCCGTGACGAGAAGGATCCACGCTGTGGAAAATCGAAATATGGCAGGGAAGCGTAACGGACGGAACAACGGATGTCGCCGTCAGCGTATACGTGCTCTTTTGCAAAATGCGCTGTGCTTCGGGAATATCCGCGATCGAATCCGCGCGCATTCCATCCACTAAAATAAAAAGTACCTTCATTATGTTCTCTCCTTTAATCCTTGGTGTCTTGTGGTAATTATATCATAAAACCGAGGGCTTTGCAACCGCAAAATTTCCCGCCCGATTATTCCGTTAGAAATGCTTTCAAGGTTTGCGTTTTGTCTAAATACACATCGGCCGCATTTTTTAGCCGTTCCTGACCGGGACTGTATTGGTCGTACACCCCAACGGTTTGAAATCCGGCGTTTTTCGCCGTTTCCAATGCAACGAAGGAATCCTCGAAAACGCAGATTTCTCCGGGCTCAAAGCCCATGCGATCCTTTGCCAAGAGATAAATATCCGGCCGCTCTTTGCCAACGCCGATATCGGCGCAAGAAAGCACGAAATCAAAATATTCCAGCAAACCGTGGTATTGCAGCACGTATTTCACCTGCGGCATCGCAGAGGCAGAAGCGAGGCAAAGCGTAATGTTTTGTTTTTTCAGATAGCTTAAAAGCTCTTTCGCGCCGTCCTTTGCTTTTGCCGTATTTTTGTAAAAATCATTGAGCCCTTCGGAAGTGAATCGAACGAAATTCTCCGTGCTTTCGGGAATGTTATAGCACTCCTTGAAGTATGCCATTGCATCCGTATAAATCATAGTCCGAACCTTTTTGTTCACCTCGTCGCTCGGCTTGAAACTTGCATCGTTCATGTATGTTTCTCCGATGCTTTTCCAGAGCGAATCCCAAAACATCAGGGAATCTATGATCGTTCCGTCCATATCAAATATCGCGCCCTTAAATTTCATGTTGCCTCCCAAAACATATTGCTATAAAGAATTATGCCTTATATGATCCGATGCTTATCAGCCAAGCATTCTCCGTCAAACGATATGTAGCTGTAGTTGTTCTCGCTTAGTCCTGCCTCAATGGTATGCCCATCCACGACCGCGCTGAGGTTATGCGTAAACTCAAGAACTCCCTTTATCTCGTCGTAAACAATACCGTTTATCAAAAGCTCGTTGACGCTTTTTACTCTCCGATAGCAGATCTCATAGTCTTCCGTGCGCGCCTCCAACAGAATTCTGGCTTTAACTGAACGGTCTGCACGTCTGACAGGATTGTCATCTGCTCCACCGGCGCGGCGCTTTGTCTTTTTGGCAAGCTTTTTGTCCTCCTTCTCCTTGTGCTTAGAGAGAAGAAAACCGTATATGATTAAAAATATGCCGCAAAAACAAACAACCACCCCGATAATGATATATCCGTTGTCATAGGCATCTATCGCCGCTTGCGATTCCTCGAAATTCAAAAGCTCCAGAGATCCCGCTCTGACCTCCACGACGTAATCGCTATTGGGATTAACCAAAATATCAAGCTTAGTTCCTTTTTTCAGCGATTTCATGGCATCGGCAAATTCTTGTGTCTCGGTGTGAGGGTATACGTCATACGAGGACCCGTCGGTGAAAACTATCGTCCTGTAATTTTCTCCACCCTCATATTTTTGGAACTCGCCCGAATGAGCCATTGCCTCCGAGCGGGGAATCGGATCATTAACGCAGGTTGTAAGTGCAAAAAACGCACCGAAAACGATTGCCAGAATTCCAACGATAATCGTGCCCGTCGAGGACGCCAGAATGCTGTCCGCCCAAGAATGTCTGTTTGAGAAACGCTCTTTTTTCATAGAGAAGCACCGCCTTTTATCTTAGTGAAATGTGAGAAATCCGAAATATAAAATGAGTTTTCGTTTAGGTTGGTTATTGCTTGCGTTCAGCGAATTACAGAAGAATGACTGTAGATGTAGAACTCCTCCTGGCTCGGCATCCACTTCCCCCCGTCAAGCGCGCCCGGAACAAGCTCCGCCACGAGCAAAGCCGTTGGGAAGTTGCCCTCACGCACAAAGCTGACGTTCTTCTTTTTGCAGCTCACAAATCCACGGCTGACATAGGTGCCGGGATTCCCCAAATTGATGTTCACGTCGTAACCCATCTTGCGCGCGACTTCAAAGGAATGCTCAATCAAGAGCTTGTTCTTCTTCGGTTAAATAAATCTCTTTATTCATCATTTTGGTATACCTCATTGCCGTTTTCTTTTAGTATACCATATATTGTCAATAAAGTCGAGTTTTAGTTGTTACAATGTACTACGTCGATTTTATCGTCACCCTCGTAACCGATTTTTCTGTTGTACGTATCAAAGACGAGTGCTTCAAATTCTTTACGAGTCATCAAGGTATCCTTTCGAAGTTTGGCGATATAAGTATAACACAAATTAAAATCTTTTTCAATCGGTACTTAAAATTGGATAGATAATATGTTATCATAAACACAGAGAAACAAAAAGATATGCATATAAAAAACTTGAAAACACTAGGTTTTCAAGGGTTAAAGTGGCGCAGGCTGAGGGATTCGCTCTTGAATTTCTCAAATCATTTCCGAAAGGAAGGATGTTATGATTTTCGAAATTCTTCGATCATCGCCTAAAACGATTATCGATCGTTTCTTAACGGCTGGGTTCGAATCCCATTGAATAAGAAAGAAGCCCAAACCAAACCGCAAGGGTTTGGCTTAGACTTCTTTTGGCGCAGGCTGAGGGGTATTCACCAAAGGTGAAGATTTTTCGCTCCGCCACTGGTGAGCAAGCTCCCCGATGGCTTACGCTCAAATGCGAACCCCATTCTGCAACAAAATGTTGCAGAGGTGGGCTCTCGTCCTCTCGTTCTACGAGATAAAAATAAACACCATCCACGAGGGATGGTGTTCGTTTTTATGGCGCAGGCTGAGGG
>JAZQWS010000328.1:0-17185 GCA_045632465.1 Eubacteriales bacterium | reverse complement strand
TAACACCATGCACGCTTACGGTACTTCCTGGATGTGCATTCCTTCCTCTGTCAAGGACATTGAGCAGTCCGGTGCCATCATGGAGTCTCTCTCCTACTACGGTCAGAAGTATATCAACCCCGCGTACTACGAGATCACCCTTGAGGGTAAGACCATCCGCGATGAAGAGTCCGCAGATATGCTCGATATCATCTTCGCGACCCGTTTCTTCGACGTTGGCTTCTACTATCAGGTAGGCGGCTACAACTCCTCTCTGTTTGAGCAGTTCAAGGCCGGTACCACCAACTTCAACTCTGTTATCAAGGCATCCGAGCGAGTTGCCACCAAGCAGCTTGAAAAGATCGACAGCGCATTTGCGAAGATCGTTGGCTGATACATTGTAAAATAAGAGATCCCTCCGCCGCGGCGGAGGGGTCTCTTGTTTTAATGCCTTTAGGCAGGTTGAGCGCGAAGCGCGAAACAGACAACCACCCGCTATGCGGGTGGGCAACAAAGGTTATACCAAAAAAACCCCTAACGTGATACAATAAGATGCTCAAGCTTATTGTAAACGAAAGGAGAAGAAATGGCAAACCAAACAAATAGTTTATCCCATACTAAATGGGTCTGTAAGTACCACATAGTGTTCGTACCAAAGTACAGGAGGAAAATCATATATAATCAGTATCGCGCCGATTTGCAAGAGATAATCCGGACTCTGTGCAAGTACAAAGGTGTAGAAATACTTGAGGGACATATGATGCCTGACCATGTGCACCTACTATTAAGTATACCACCAAAAACAAGCGTGTCAAGTTTTATGGGATATTTAAAGGGAAAAAGTGCATTAATGATGTTCGACAAACATGCAAACCTAAAATATAAATTTGGGAACCGACACTTTTGGGCAGAAGGGTACTACGTTTCGACGGTAGGACTTAACGAAAGCACCATAAGGAAGTATATCGAGGATCAAGAGAAACATGACATAGCGCTTGACAAGTTGAGCGTGAAGGAATACGAAGACCCTTTTAAGGGTAGCAAGTAATACGAACGCCCTTTCAAGGGCGGCAAAAGTGGCAAAGGCAATAGGCGTGAGTATACGAAAGCCAGCGGCTTGAGCCGCTGGCCGGTAGTATTGGGCTTTTAGCCCTTGTGCAAACCACCCGTTTGACGGGTGGTTATGATTAAATGTCGTCGTTATCGTCCTTGCGATCCGAGGATTCGATATCCTCCCTGACATTACCAAAAAGCTTGGCAAAATCAATCGGCGGATTTTCTTCCGATTCGCGCTTAGCCTTTTCCTCGGCCTCGGCGCGTAATCTGGCTTCCTCTTCTTCCTTTTGCTTTTTTTCAAAAGCAGATTTGTTTTCCGCTTCGCTCTTGCGGCGCTTTTCATCTGCAATGTTCATAATCTCTTCAATGGTAGGATTATCTCTTTCCATTGCAGCCAAGAACTGCTCCTCATCCATCGACTCGTTTTTGAAAAGATACTCCGCAACGAAATGCAGCTTATCAATATGCTCCTCGAGAATCGCGGTGCAACGTTCATATGCGTTCGCAATAATCGTCCGAATCTCATCATCAATCTGCGCGGCAGTTGCCTCCGAGTAGTTTTGACCGGAGGAGAAATCTCTTCCAAGGAACACTTCGTCAGAAGAATGCTCTGAGCCATACAAAACCGTTCCGAGCTTTTCGCTCATACCGTATCTTGTTACCATTGCACGTGCAATCTGAGTGGACTTTTGGATATCGCTGGAAGCGCCCGTGGAAATATCATCCAACACGAGTTGCTCCGCAACACGTCCTCCAAGAGAAAGAACAAGCTGATCCAGCATCTGATTTTTCGATGTCGTCATCTGATCCTTTGTCGGAACACTAACAGTTACGCCGCCTGCACTTCCTGCAGGAATAATGGTTATATGCTTCACGGGATCTGTATGCTTACAATAGTACGATGCCACCGCATGACCTGCTTCGTGATAAGCGCAAAGCTTATTATCCTCTTCGGTTCTGACTTTTGCCTTTTTCTGCGGACCGAGAAGAAGTTTCATATAGGATTGCTCGATATCATCCATACCAATGAGCGTTTTACCGCGTTTTGCCGCAAAAAGAGCCGCTTCATTCATCAGATTGGCAAGCTCTGCACCCGTAAATCCAATGGTAGTTTGCGCGATTTTTCGAAGATCCACGGTTTCCTCAAGGGGCTTGTTGCGACAATGAACACGAAGAATTTCTTCTCTTCCTCTGATATCCGGATAATTTACCGTTATGCGACGGTCAAATCTTCCGGGACGAAGAAGCGCGGGGTCAAGGATATCCGGACGGTTGGTCGCCGCCATCACGATAACACCCGAATTGGTTCCGAATCCGTCCATTTCAACGAGAAGCTGATTCAGCGTTTGCTCGCGCTCATCATGTCCGCCGCCAAGGCCCGCACCTCTGTGGCGTCCAACCGCATCGATCTCATCAATGAAAATGATACTCGCAGGCGTTTTTCGCGCGTTTTCAAACAAGTCACGCACGCGGGATGCACCAACGCCAACGTACATTTCAACAAAATCCGAGCCGGAGATGGAAAAGAAAGGAACACCTGCTTCTCCTGCAACTGCCTTTGCAAGCAAGGTTTTTCCCGTTCCGGGAGGGCCTACAAGCAAAACGCCACGCGGAATTCTCGCGCCAAGCTTAACAAATTTTTCAGGGCTCTTGAGGAATTCAACAACCTCCTCGAGTTCGGCCTTCTCTTCCTCGCAACCCGCAACATCAGCAAACTTAACGGCGTTCTTTTCATTCACGCTAACCTTTGCTTTTACCTTAGAAAATCCGCCCATTTTGTTTCCGCCCACAGAGGAGGAGCGCATAACAAAAATCCATAGCGCAATAAATATAACAGAGATTATAATATACGGAAGATAAACCTGATACCAAGGCGTTTCAGCCACCTGAGCAAAATCAAATTTTTCAAGATTTGTATTCCCGGATTCCAGCATTTTCAATGCCATATCGTGGATTTTCTCAAGCTGAATGTTATAACTCAGGGTGTAATTGACCGTAGAATACAGCAGTTTTCCATCTTTGGTTTCGTAGGTATAGTTTCCGTTTTCATCCAATACGGGATTCCCGCTAGCGTCCGTTACAAGCTTCAGAACCTTCATTGTTAAATTAAGATTGCTGTCAAGCTCAAAGGAAACAACCTGGTCACGCTCAAACATCTCCAAGATGTCTGTATACACCAGCGCTTCCGTCTTATTCAAGTTGCGGTTGAAAAAGGAAACACCGAGAACAACAGAGACAACCACAACGAGAAGAAGGATGATATTCTTAAAATTAGCCTTCATCAGGATTCAGTACCTTTCTTTATGCTTTGGTATACTTTACTTAGAAAAGAAAAACGCCACATTCAAAGCATTCGCCGCATCCGCGCCATCATCTCTGACGGAAAATCCGGGAACCCAAACAATTCCTTTTTCATCGCACAGAATTGGCAACGTTTCTCTTTCCTTTAACGGCATTTTTTTGTCGTTAAAGAGTTTTTTTAACTTATGTGTCATTCCGCCGTAGTAATAACTGTCCCCGGCTCGGCGGTAGCGGATGAACAGTTCGCCTTCAATTATAGCAGAGCGCAAATTCGCTTTGATTGAAAAATTGTAAATATTTGGCGAAATATTTTGAATATCGCCATGCGAAAGCGAGAATACACCACGCGCCAGCGCAATTGACTGTTCCGGTAAAATCTTTTTTGCAAAATTATCCACCGGAGCATCTTGATCGACTTGCTTTTCAAGGTAGCATATATCTATATCCGCGAAAAAACGCAAGCCCGCAGGAAGATTCAAAGAAAACGGCGCTTTTTTCTTCAAGAGCGAATAAATTTGTTCCACGTGTACGTGTGAAAGCTCCGAGCCAAACGTTCTTCCCCATCGAAGCATCACGCGAGCAAATATTGCAGGATGAAGCGATGCAAGTATCAAGCGATCCCCTTTCGCACCATCAATACACGAATAGAAGCGATTCGTCTCTTGCTCCAAAAAATCGTTATCACATATTAGGTTGCGACAAACACGGCCAACCGATACCTCAGGATTCGAGGAAAGTCGCTCAAGCTTCGGCAGAATTTCTTTCCGAATGTAATTACGCGTGTAAACGGGATCGCTGTTGGTTTCATCAATAACATATGGAATATTCTCTTCCGCAAGCGCAGAAAGCACTTCAGCTTTTGAAAGAGAAATCAAAGGACGTATGATGTTATCACGCACGGGTGCAATGCCGGAAAGCCCGACAGATCCGCATCCGCGAAGCAAATGGAACAAAACCGTTTCAATATTATCGGTCGCATTGTGTCCAACTGCAATTGTAGATATGTCTTTTCTGCCGCAAATTATATCATCAAAAGATAAATATCTCAATCTTCTTGCGGCTTCTTCAATTCCTTCGCCTGTCAACCTCGCGGCTGCAGGAACATCCACGTGCACAACGACGCACTCCACACCAAGCGCCGCACAGGCGGCCATGGCAAAGCTCGCATCGCGATCTGCCCAAGCGCCCCGGATGCCATGGTGAACATGTACGGCAATTAATGGGAACACCGCTTCCCGCCTATAACGAAGAAGCAAATGCAATAGCAAAACAGAATCCGGCCCACCCGAAAATCCAACAAGAACGCCCTGCAAAATACGCTCTCGCATTTGATTTTCTTCGATCACGGAAAGGAAGCTCTGATATGCTTTTTCCATATCCGAGCATGCAAGATTATCCTTCATCGCGAAGGTCTTCCTCCAACGTTCTGAATTTTGTGAACTGACCGATCCATCCCATCTTTACGTTTCCTACGGAGCCGTGGCGGTTTTTGGCAACGATAACCTCGGCAGTATTCGCACTTTCCGCCGCCTCATCATCCGCGCTACCGCTGATATCCTTATAATATTCATCACGGTAAAGGAAGAGAACGATATCCGCGTCCTGCTCAATGGAA
Source organism: Eubacteriales bacterium (assembly GCA_045632465.1). Classification (GTDB taxonomy): domain Bacteria; phylum Bacillota; class Clostridia; order Oscillospirales; family CAG-272; genus UBA1740. Next base: position 12,234 of record JAZQWS010000328.1, on the reverse strand, counting down.
CCCGAATCACGAAGGTCCGCAAGTGTCGGCTTCTTTCCTGCGCCGGGACGAGACTCCGTTCCACGGTTCAACTGCGCACAGCAAATAATCGGAATTCCAAAATCCTTTGCCATGATCTTCAAGTTTCTGGAAATATCACCAACCGCAACCGCGCGGTTATCCGTGTTCACGGTACTCTGCATCAATCCGATATAGTCAATGATTACCATTCCGAGATTGGGAATTCTACGGAGCTTTGCCTTCATATCCGTGGCGGTAATAGCAGAGGTATCGTCAACGTAAATATCACATCCGGAAAGTGTTGTGATAACGCCCGCGATATTGTCCCAATCCTCGGGTTTTAATTGGCCGGATCGCAAGCTATAAGAATCCACCAGCGCCTCGCTGGAAAGAATTCTCGTTACCAACTGCTCGCCTGACATCTCCAGCGAGAAAATACAAACCGCTTTACCCGATGCCTTAGCGGCATTTACGCCAATATTCATAGCAAACGAGGTTTTACCCATACCGGGACGCGCACCAACGATAACGAGGTCGCCCGCGCCCATTTGAACCAACATTCTGTCCAGCGCAGAAAATCCGGTTTTTTGTCCCGAGGTCGTTGCTTTGTTTTCACATTTCATCTCGAGTTCCTGATATACATTCTGCATGATATCACGGATATGACGAAAATCCTTCGTTGTATTGTTATGCGAAATATCAAAAATCTTCTGCTCTGCGGCATCAACGATCTCGCGCACGGGAGCGGCGGCATCATATGCGGCAGAATTTACCTCATCACAGATCTCAATCAATCTGCGCAAGGTAGCGTTATCCTTAACAATCTTGGCGTAATCCGCAACATTGGATGCAGAAGGCACAGATTGTGTTAAAAGCGAAATGTACTGAATGCCGCCGGCCTCATCTCTATCGCCCTGCTCCACCAATGCATTCACAAGGGTAACCGCATCAATCACCTTGCTCTGCATAAACATTTTCACAATGGCACTATAAATATGCCTATGCTCGGCCAAATAGAAATCCTCTGGACTAATCGTTCCGCCAATTTTATCAAAGGCCTCGGGCTTGATGATGATCGAGCCCAGCAAAGCCTGCTCCGCCTCGGCGGAAAACGGCATTTGTTTAATGTATCCGGAATCCATATAGTCTCCCTTTTCAAAAAATGGCTTTATTCATGAACCAAAACTTCGAAGCTCGCGCTGATATCCGCAAGAATCTTGATATCAACGGAATAATTTCCGTACGCCTTAATATTATCCTTGAGGATGATCTTTCTCTTATCAACCTCCATGTCGATCTTCTTAGCAAGCGCCTCCGCAATATCCTTTGCGGTTACAGCACCGTAAAGACGTCCGTCTGCGCCGTGTCCGATCTTAATATCAATCTTGATACCTTTGATCTTTTCAGCAAGTGCCTTTGCGGCCTTGCGATCCTCTTCGATCTTAAACTGCTTTGCCTCTTCCTTGCTTTTCAGCTCACCCGTGGATTTTGCATCGGCAATAATTGCCTTCTTTTGAGGAAGAAGAAAATTGCGCGCGTATCCGTCCGAAACATCAACGATTTGATCCTTCTTTCCCTGTCCCTTTACGTCACAAAGCAAAATTACTTTCATTATTTCAATCTCCTTTTTATATATCAAAAAAATCATCAATTGCGGCCTTTAATGTCTCAATTACAGACAAAGTGGAGTCCGCCACCACCTGGGCGCCGGCCACATCGTAATGACCGCCGCCATGGAATTTCTCCAAAATCAGCTGAACATTGATCTTTCCGTTCGATCGTCCGGAAATATGGATTTGATCGCCGATACGAACCAAGGTGAACGCCGCCTGCACGTTTTTAAGCGTCAACATTTTATCGGCCGCCTTGGATGCAATAACACGAAAGCTCTCATCCGTTTCTCCTTCACAGCTGGAGATCGCAACGCAATCGCGGTACATAGTGATTGCTGTGTGGAATCGCGCTTCTTTAGAAAGATCCTTGGGATCAATTTTAAAAAGATCGTAAACATCCGCAGGACTCGCGCCGGCACCGCGCAGATACTGCGCCGCAGCAAAGGTTCTCGTTCCCGTATTTCTCGTAAACTGCTTTGTATCCAAAAGAATACCAGACAAAAGCAAATCTGCCTCGGATTTTAATAGTGTTTGCGAGCTCGCCGCATTTTGCAGCATCTCCGTAACGAGCTCAGACGCGCTGGATGCAGATGGTTCGATATAGGCGAGCTTCACACGATCCTCCACCTTGTCCATCTTTCTATGGTGGTCAATTATCGCTACAGAATTCACACGAGAAGCAATGCTATCAAACTGTACACGAGCCAATGTTCCTACGTCTACAATGATCAAAAGCGTGTCGCTTGTAACCAGATCCAATCCTTCCGCGTTATCCACAAAAACCTGCGCATATGAGGGTTCGGATTGCATCAAACGAATACATGGTTCAAGGTTTTTATCTCTAAGATCAACAGCGATATTTGTTTTTGTTCCGCACATTTGCGAAAGCTTTGCGATACCAACGCTGGCACCGAAGGAATCAAAATCTCCGTATCTATGTCCCATGATCAAAACGTTATCCGCTCTTGCGATCATGGCAGTCAGCTGATTGGTAAACGTACGCGACCGAACATTAGAGCGCTTATAAACCGTCTTGGTTCTACCGCCGTAATATTCAACCCCCGCGCGGGACTTATATACAGCCTGGTCTCCACCGCGCTGAAGCGCAAGATCTATAGCTTCACTTGCCATAGCTTCCCTTTCGATCAAGGTATCTCCGCTACAGGAAACACCAATAGAAACCGTGATAGAAATACCGTCTCCCAATCTAGTATCACGAACGGAATCCAGAATTGAGAAGCGATCCTCGATGCAATTCTCCATTGCTTTTCTGCTGAACAACATGATGTATTTATTATTAGCATAAGACTTAATAACACCATTCATCTCGGCAGCCCAACGCTTCAGGCGATCCTCAACGTCATTTACCGCATTCTTATATTTCTCATGAACGTATTGCAAAACGTCCTCAATGTTATCAATAGCAATATAAGCCACGGCAACCTGCTCATCTCTGTATTTCTCTTCCATCGCAGAAAGAGCGGTTATATCGGAAAGCATCAGCAATGAAAGCGAATTTTCACTGTCAAGCGAAAAAGTTTCCGTGCTATATACCACACCGTCAAGATGAACTCTTTTCGGCTCTCCTTCGCGTGCCGTAACAGCGAAATCACCCAGTAGCACCTCAATGTTGAAGCCGATATAATTTTCATCATCGGGCAGAATGTTTCTTGCCGCATCGTTATACCAAAGCAAATATCCATGCTTGTCTAAAACGAAGCTCGGATACGCTGTGTTCCGAAGCATACCGCCAAGCGCGTGATTTACAATGGAATGCACATCCATACGCGGTGCAACACCGGCGCGCTTCTGTCGAAAATAAGCAAAAACCATTGTTTCAGCCAAAAAAACTGCTATCGAAATGATGATGGCAAAAATCGGCAACATATCCGTGTACGCCAATAAAAGCAAAAGCACCGCCATATGGAAGCAAGCTAAGGCAATAACGGAAACATATTCATCACGCGAAGCATACGGAACTTTATTTTTCTTTTGCTCGTTTGAAATCAAAACAAAACCTCCTTATTTTCAAAATCATTTTTGCGCCGTTTCTACACGATTGGCGCCAATGGTGGCATAAGCCCCCAAAAAAGAAAGAATCTGAACAGCAGAAATATTCAAAATGATAATAGAAACCGCAATGATTGAAAGCAAAAAGCCCTTTCTGCGTGTCTTGAATACTACCGAGATCAAATATTGAAGCCCCATGTAGGCAAACACCATCATGAAGATATAGAAGACATTTTGCACAGCAAAGCTAAATACGCTTTCCTTAGATACAACAAAAAACGATACCACATATGCCGCAAGATAAAAATATACGTACAGGCTTGGAGGAAGGAAGCGCCATGAACAAATCTCACGCTCATCTCTTTCTGCATATCGAACAATGCGCGAAAAGATCTTACAGCTCAAGCCGCAAAGAAGGAATCCCACAATCACGAAAAATGCGATTACCAAACGTGCCACAGAAAGAAATAGCTCTTCCGCCACCTCCTCGGTAAAGAGATACACGTTTGCCCCCTGCTCATCCATAACGTAAAACTCAGAGCAAGCATTTACGAAGGCAACCTTCTGCGCTTCGATAAATTCTTCGTAATATGCCGTGAATGACGAAATCGTATATTCGTTCGTAATTGCGCCAACGGAAAGAAAAAGCGCAACCAACAAATATAAAGAAAAAATCGCAGTCACCACAAACGCAGTGTCGAATTTTGTAGCGCGGGATCGGTACATATACCAAAGAACAACTCCGGCGCCAAGCGCAAAGCATACGGATAAAACCGCGGCAACACCATCAAAGAAAGATGCCGCGAGAATGAGCAACGGAAGAAGAGCACAAAAGAATTTATTCTCACTAAAATACAAAAGCACCAACGCATATAAGGCTGTCATAGGTACTATAAAGAAATCCGACACCCAAATCACACCAACGCCAAAAAGCAAAAAAAGTGCCGCCAAGCCAAGCATAAACTTCTTTTGATTGATATGTTCTTTTAAATGCTGATCCATACATTGCGCTCCTAAAATAAAATACCATCTTATATTATACCACTATTTCCGCTATTTGTAAAGAACATAAAATAAAAATAATTTAAAATATATGTAAAGACTTTCTAAAATAATCGTTTTGCTCTTGCATTCGCGTTGAAAATGATGTAAAATATAGTGTAAGGAAAGGAGGTCATAAAATGCCACGAATTCATCTTGACGATAGCATTTCCCTGCTTCGCGGCGTTGGCGCAAGCAAAACAAAACAGTTGGGAAGAATCGGAATTCACACCGTGCGCGATCTCCTTTATTATTTTCCGCGAGCCTATGAGCGAAGAGGAGATGTTCGTTTGCTTTCTCACGCAGACGAAAATCAGCCGTCCTCCTTTATGCTTACTATTGGGACACGCGTCACTACAGCAAAAATACGAAACGGATACTCCATATCAAAGTTTCGCGCCTTCGACGAAAGCGGATCGGTTGAGGTGATGTTTTTCAACTCCCCTTTCATCAAGGATATTTTTCATCTCGGAACTGTTTTTCGCTTCTACGGAAAGGTTTCTTTCTTCAAAGGGCGGCCGATTCTGCAAAGTCCAAAATACGAGGCCTTTGTGGAAGGAATTCCATTAAAGAGCTATGTGCCCGTTTATTCCTTGACAGAAGGTCTAACTTCTAACGCCATCACAAAAATGGTTGAGCAATGCATCGACGAAGCGTTGCCTTCGCTGATAGATCCAATGCCCGAGGATCTACGATTATCGAAGCAGTTTCCAACCGTAAATTACGCCATTCGCGCCGCACACTTTCCGCAAACGGATGCAGAGCTATCCTCTGCGCTCCGCAGACTGGCATTTGACGAGATGTTCCTATTTGCTCTGAAAATAGCAACGGCAAAAAAGGAGAGGGATACTCGTATTGGCATCACGATCCCGCACTGCTCCGTTTCCGATTTTACCAAGCTACTCCCCTATGAGCTTACCGCTTCCCAAAAGCAAGCGGTGAATGAAATTTATCGCGATATGACTCATAAGAACGCAGATGGCAACACACCGTCCATGGCGCGCTTACTCGTTGGCGACGTTGGCTCCGGAAAAACGGTTTGCGCCATGCTTGCGGCTTATATCGTTATAATGGGCGGTTTTCAAGCTGCTCTCATGGTGCCGACCGAAATTTTGGCACGCCAGCATTTCTCTGAAATTTCCGCTTTATTTTCGAAGCTCGGTATCAAAACGGCACTTCTTTTGGGCGCAACCACCGCTACAGAGAAAAAAAAGATCTATCAGGATGTTGCAAGCGGGTCAATTGATATGATAATTGGAACGCACGCGCTCTTATCCGAGAAGGTTAATTTTTCTTCACTCGGCCTCGTTATTACGGACGAGCAGCATCGCTTTGGAGTTCTGCAGCGAGCAACCCTGAAAAATAAAAACGAAGCCGCGCATCTTCTTGTTATGAGCGCAACCCCGATTCCCAGAACGCTTGCTTTGACGCTTTACGGCGATTTGGATGTATCTAAAATCACCGAGCTTCCTCGCGGGCGCCAGCCAATCGACACATTTTTGGTGGATGATAGTTATGAGCCAAGAATTCTTTCCTTCATCCAAAAACAAGTTGGAGAGGGAGGACAATGCTACATCATCTGCCCGGCCATTGAATCCGAAGAAGAGGATAATTTCACTCCGGATAGCATTAATTTTGACGTACAATCACTACCAAAAAGGAAAATGAAAACCGCTGTCGACTACGCAGATTATCTCATTGAAAAGCTTCCTAATTTGACCGTTGCATGCTTGCACGGAAAAATGAGCACAGCGCAGAAAGATCAAGCAATGCGCGATTTCTCTGAAGGTCGCATTCAAGTTCTCGTCAGCACAACTGTAATTGAGGTTGGTATAAACGTTCCAAACAGCAACCTAATGATCATTCAGAATGCAGAACGTTTCGGACTTTCACAGCTGCATCAATTACGAGGACGCATAGGACGCGGCAGCCGAAAATCCTATTGCATTCTCGTTATGAGCGAAAGTAGCGATAACGCGCGCACAAGGCTCTCGGTTATTAAGAACACAACCGATGGCTACAAAATTGCAGAGCAAGATCTTTTGCAACGCGGCCCCGGAGATTTCTTTTCTGCGAATTCTGATGATATTTTTAGGCAGAGCGGAGGGGTTAGCTTTCGTTTTGCAAAACTTTGCGCAGACACCGACTTATTCGAATCTGCGTTTTCTGCCGCTAAATCCATCATTGAAATCGACCCTATGCTATCGCAACCGCGACATCAGGAAATTAAAAAAATCCTTGATGAATCCAACACAGCAGACGTTTCCTCACTTTCATAAAACTACTCGAAAGGATATACATCATGGCCTATCAGCCTCTCGCTGATCGAATGCGTCCCACCAACTTTGATGAAGTTGCAGGACAAGCGCATCTCGTTGGAAAAAACGGAATTCTTCGCAAACTCGCAGAGAACGCACGCATTCCAAATATGATATTTTTCGGTCCTCCCGGAACAGGAAAAACAACCGTTGCAAACATCATTGCCAAGGAATCGAATATGCAGCTTTATAAGCTGAATGCAACGACTGCTTCGATTGCTGACATCAAGGAGGTTATTCAGTCCACCGAAAATATGTTTGCCCAAAACGGCACGCTTTTGTATCTCGATGAAATTCAGTATTTTAATAAGAAGCAACAGCAATCACTGCTCGAATTCATGGAGAACGGAAAAATCACACTGATTGCTTCCACAACTGAAAATCCGTATTATTACATTTACAATGCACTCCTCTCGAGATCCTCTGTTTTTGAATTTCATTCGGTTGAGCCGCAAGAATGTATTCCATCATTGCGACGCGCTTTGCGTAGCTTGAATGACGAATTCGGTACTACCAAAACCGTAACAGATGAAATTCTTTTGCTCATTGCATCTACCTGCGGAGGCGACGTAAGGATGAGCATTTCCGTGCTTGAAAACGCATTTTACGTATCCGATTCCGCGATTTCGGAGGAAACTGTCCGCGAACTGCTCCCCTCTGTTTGCGGTCATTTTGATCGTAGCGGGGACGTTCACTATGATCTTCTTTCTTGCTTACAAAAATCGATCCGCGGATCCGATCCGGATGCATCCGTTTTTTACCTCGCGAAACTTCTTGCGGGAGGCGAACTCCTTTCGGTATGCCGTCGTCTACAGGTCATTGCAAGCGAGGATATCGGTTGTGCCTACCCCATGGCCGCAGTAATTACACGCGCCTGCACAGAAAGCGCTAAAGAAGTTGGACTTCCCGAGGCGGCGATTCCGCTTGCAAATGCAACGGTTATTCTTGCAACCTCTCCAAAATCCAATTCCGCGCATGACGCTTATTTTGCCGCAAAGCAAGATCTGGATGCAGGAAAAGGAATGGAAATCCCACTTCATCTCCAAAGTCCCGGATTTATTGGCTATAAATATCCGCATGATTACGAAAATTCCTACGTAGAGCAGCAATATCTCCCTGGCGATATCAAGGAAAAACACTACTACGTTTTCGGAAATAACAAAACCGAGCAGGCAGCAAAGGCTTATTACGAAATGATCAGAAAAAAGAATCGCATATAATATCGCTATTTTTAGACATGTTTTACAATAAAACTTGACAAATTCCTTTTTTTCTGCTATAATTAGTTTACAAACTTCGCAATTTTTCGTAATATGCGTAAAAACGCATTTCTGCGATCGGAGAATGCTATGATATATCATTTTATACTTAATCCCAAATCCGGCAAAAAAACGCGCGATCTTGGATTCGAGGATGCCATAAAAGAAGCTTGCAAAAAGCGCCAGTTAAGTTTTCATATATACTATACCACCTGCGAGGGAGATGCTACCGAATACGTTCGTTCGATGGTTAGAATCTCCTCGGAAAAGCAACGTTTTATTTGTGTTGGCGGCGATGGCACGATTAACGAAATTGTTAATAGCGCACCCGAAAACCCAAACGTTGAATTTGGCGTGATCCCGCGCGGATCGGGCAATGATTTTGTTCGTAATTTCACAAATCCGAAGAAATTTCATGATATCGATGCTCAAATCGACGGCGAACCTGTTTCGCTCAATTTGATTCGTTGCAACAATATGTATTGTGTAAACATGGTCAACATCGGATTTGACTGTGCCGTTGCTAAAGAAGCTGACTATATGAAGAAAAACCATATGGTTCCCGGCTCACTCTCTTATATTGTCGGTGTTTTCAAGGTTCTCTTCCGCAAATTCGGAACACCTATGAAGTTGATTTTTGACGATGGAGAGGTAATTGATTCGGAGCTTCTGCTGACCGCAATAGGAAACGGACAATATTGCGGCGGCGGCTTTGATGCGGCCCCCCAAGCAGTTTTAAACGACGGCTTGATGGATATTTGCATCATCAACAAGATATCTCGCTTAACCTTTATCAAGCTTGTTAAAAGTTATAAAGCCGGCACGTTTCTCGAGAACAAAAAGGCACAAAAATTCATCCGTTATCGTCGCGTTCCGCATTTTCGTATGGAATTTGAAACACCGATCCCGATTTGCGTAGACGGCGAGATTAAGGGCGCCAAAACCATTGATTTCAGCGTGATTCAAAACGGTTTCCGTTTCGTTATCCCCAAGGGATCAAAGATGAAATTTTCCGCCGTTCAGGATAAAGAAGCAATCACCATATAATCTTCTGTATGGAGTTCATCTCATGAATTTTTTCAAGAAAAGACCGCTCAGCATCATACTTTGTATAATGCTGGGCGGATTTTCTCTATTTTCGCTTTTTCCAATTGTACTCCGATGGATTTTTCTCGGATCTTCGCTTTTTTCGCTTGCGCTTTTGATCTTTTTTCGCAAGAAAACGGGCAAATTTCCTATCCTCTCTCTTATTGTTCTTTTGATCTTTTGTGGACTATCTGTGTTTTATTTTGAGTGGTATTTCCCCATTCATAGCCGTGTGACCGGCCAAAGAGAAATACGCGGCACAATTACCTCTATCTCTTACCAAGAGGTATTCGGCGCACAATTTACTATAAAAACCGAGCGAATCGACGATCTCCCTTTTACCTCGGTCAAACTACTGGTTACGCTTGAAGCAGAGGATGCCATCGGTGAGCTTTCCGTAAACGACGAAGTTATTATCCTTGGAGAAATCGAAGAATTAAAGAGCGCTATCTTTGGATTCGATGAAAAGCAATACTACGAGGTACGTGGTGTTCAAGGGGCAATAAGAATCGCCGATGAAAAAATCACCGTTATCGAAAATGATCGTTTCTCTCTCCAAGAATGGATTGCTTCCATAAGAGAACGTGTTTTCGTTTATATACAAAATTCCGCAGATACGCAAACGTCCGGGTTGCTCGCCGCTTTGATCACAGGAGAAAAATCCGCCCTCCACGGGCAGTTGCGATTAGACTTTCAAAGAATCGGTTTATCGCACATCCTGGCTGTCAGCGGTATGCACCTCGCGATCCTGACGACCATACTTCACAAATTTCTCTCGCTTCTCACAATTGATAAAAAGTGGCGATGCGGCATCTCGATGCTCTTTGTTGTCGGTTACATGGGACTGACCGGTTTTCCTGTTTCCGTTCTACGCGCCGGTTGCATGGTTCTTGTTGCGAATTTTCTATTTCTTTTGGCAAAAACGTGGGATTCAGTAACAAATCTCATGATTTCGGTTGTTTGCATCTGTATTGCCGCTCCGCATGCCGTTCGCGACACGTCTTTGCTACTCTCGTTTTTCGCAACACTTGGTGTTTTGGCATCGATTCAGTTGATCGGAAAAATTCCCTATCATATCCCCAAATGGAAGAAGAGGCTGATTGCAATTTTCTCCTCTCTGCTTGCTTCTTTTTTCGCAATTTCTTTAACACTCCCCTTCTCAATTTTCGAATTTGAACGCCTTTCCTATATTGCACCGATTACCTCTTTGATTTTCTCTCTTCTCATCGAAACATTTATGTTTTTTGGTAGCCTATTTTTAATTTTCGGTGCACCTTCGATTCTTGCGAAACCTCTCACCTGGCTCGCAAAATTGATCACAAATCTCGCGGCTCGTTTTGCCGAGCTTCCAAACGTTTACAGTGTCGCCGATAGCCGCTGGTTGCAAACGATCGCAGTCGTCTTCTACATTGCGTTGCTCCTTTTCTTGATTTTCAAAATTCGTCATAAGAAAGCATTTATCTCTGCGCTTCTTGTTTTATTCGCCTCGATTTTCGTTGTCGGTTACACAGACACAGAAAAAGTGCTGAATAATGACCGAATCTTCTATTTTTCCGACAAAGAAACAAACGATGCCATCATTGCCATCCAAAACAAAAGTGTTACGGTTGCAAATATGACCAATAATACTGAAGAGGGGCGCGGTTATCTTCTCAATTTGATAGACAAAGCAAACATTCTTTCTGTGGATCATTTTTGGATTCCGCAATATACGGCCAATCTCCCCACCGCACTAACAGATATTTTATCACGACTTCCCGTTTCGCACATCCATCTTCCCGAGCCAACAAACGCGCGTGAGTCGGACTTGCTGCTTTCCATAAAAAACGCACTTGAGGGCTTCCGCTGCACATACAGTTGCTTTTCTGAAGAACAGACATTCGAAATCGAGGATATGCTGGTGTATCAATCCTATCGTCCGCCAATGGAAGATGGATGCCGCGTGATTTTCTCGTTGAAATTTCATCAAAAATACTATACCTATATAGCGCACGGAGCAATCGAAGAGGTAAACACAGATCTTGCCAATTTCGCCATGAGTGCAAGCCACACTGTGATTTTCGGATGTCGCGGACGTAGTTATCGCAATACGTATTATTTGGAGGAAATCTCGCCGAATACAAAAGTGATCATTATTCAAACGGATGACGTTGAAGTCTCCGAAGATGCCTATCTCACAAGCAAAAATCAGACATCTTTTTATTACAAGCTTCAAAACGCAAAAATCGCCGAAGAATAAACAAAAATTCATCTTATTTAAATAAAAATGCTTGAGAGCATATGCTCTCAAGCATTTTTATACATTTCGGAAATTAAACGTTGAAAAGGAATTCAACAATATCTCCATCTTTCATCACATACTCTTTTCCCTCGCTACGAAGCAAGCCCTTCTCCTTCACCTTGTTGCGATCTCCCTCACGAACAAGGTCATCAAAAGCAACCACTTCGGCACGAATAAAGCCGCGTTCAAAATCAGTATGGATTTTTCCGGCCGCCGCGGGCGCTTTCGTGCCTCTCGTAATCGTCCAAGCGCGAACCTCTTTAGGACCTGCCGTAAGGAAGCTGATAAGACCAAGAAGCGTGTAACCTGCACGAATCAGCTTATCCAAACCACTCTCTTCGATGCCAAGATCAGAGAGGAATCCTTCCTTCTCCTCGCCTTCAAGCTCAGCAAGCTCGGCCTCGATCTGTGCGCTCACAGCAATAATACCGCTTCCCTCGCTCTCAGCATGTGCCTTCAGCGCCTGATAATGCGGGTTGCTTTCATACTCACCGGCAACCTCACCCTCGCTTACGTTTGCAACATAAATGATGGGCTTCAAGGTTAAAAGGCGAGATTCTTCAATCCAAGCAAGCTCGTCCGCTTCAAGAGCCAGACTACGCGCGCATTTTCCTTCTTCGAGGCAG
>JAZQWS010000327.1:0-6280 GCA_045632465.1 Eubacteriales bacterium | reverse complement strand
GATCAATGCAAAATTTATCCTGCCGCCACCTCTTTTATAAAGATGATAGAGAGAGGTTACAGCGCGGAATACGCCCTCCTCGCAGGAAGATACGATTTTTATGCCATATTCTCCGATTTGCATCGTGTAGGCTTCTTTGCCGAGTGCCAAATCCTTCGAAAATGAAATTTCCTCCGAGGAAAGACAATCTCTGTAAAAACGATAGAGATCATCTGCATTCGGCCGTGATTTGAACGAAAAAACGCCCGAGCGTTCTTCATATTCTTTGGGAATTGGAAAAATCATTGCATACTCCTTTTATCCGAAAACATCCTTCACGGCATCGAGATAGCCATATCCGAAAAGATCGTCCGGCTCGAGATAGCTTCCCTCCGTCCACTCATTCCAGCTATTGATGGTGATGAGAGGCGGGCGATCGGGATGCGCATCGATAAATGCCTTTGCGTTACGCAACGCCTTTTCAAAAAGCGCAGGGCAAGCGCCATCGAGCTGAACGGTTTTTACAGATTGGAAGCGCGGGTTATTATCCCACCCACAGCACACCTGCGGAAAATACGGCACGGGGCTATCTGCCTCCATGCGCTCCCAACCGGCCGCAGCCTTTTCCACCGCATCGGCATACGTGCCCCAGGGGCGTTTCAGGACGTTGATCATCTGATAGTTGGTGCAGCTTTCAAAGCCGAAATAACGAATCACCTCTTCGATGCTCATAAGACGGCCGCCATCATAGATCTCATAGCAAACCTGATGCTGATTGAGCTGAAGATGCACACCGGGAAGTCCCTTTTCCACGCATCGATTTCTGAACCAATCCAAAGCGGCCTTTGTTTCCTTGACACCGCCGAGGCCTTCGATCAGGATCGGCAGAGTGAAGATCATAAAAACGGGCTTGCCGCCAATTGTATAATACTGAGGATGCTTAAAATATTTATCGATCAAGCGATCGGCAACGCCTTCAAACTGCTCACGCGAAACGCGGCCGGTATAGAGCATGCTTTTATTCAACTGCTCGAGGGTATAGTCCCCCTCCATATCGCTGTTTCTTACGTCCCAGCTATAGCCGACGTTATGATTGGCCCACATGACGTAAAACTTCATGCGATCGTTGTTCGGAGCCTTCAAAAATCCATCGTCCAGGCAGTTTTCAAGGAAGGGGCGGTTATCATACCAATACCAATCGTAAATGAAAACGTTGACACCGTGATCGGCCGCTTCGTTGATCTCCATTTCCATCACGCAAGGGTCTGCCTCGTTTACATAACCCCAAAGAGGCTTGCGCGGCCAAGAATGTCCATCAAATTTCGGGCGGGAATTTTTGACGGTTTCCCATTCTCCGATGCCCTCCGGCCAAAAGACCCTTGTCCTCAATTCGTCTCCTGTATATGCCGGCCAAACGAAGGCCGCTACATCGTATTGTTTTTTCATTTTCGCAACCTCTTTCAAAAATAACATTTAATTTGGGGAAAATCTGATTTCTATTTCTATAATACAACTTTTATCACACAAAGACAACAGCATTTTTTTGCTTTTATATCTCAAAAATTGTCTTTTGAATAAAAGTTTTTCAAACAAACCAAGCGAAATCCCGCAATATCAGGGATGAACACGAACCAAAGCGCCGCCTGCCTTGCGGGACTCTTCTGCGGCGATGCCCATCAGATGCGACTCCACGGATTTTGCAAGCGAGGTTTTTCCGTCGCTCTCGCCGGTTATCATTTCATACAATGCATCGACGATCTTACCGTCACCGCCGCCATGACCGACGCTTCCCTTTATAAGATCGCTGATCTTAATTACCTGCTTATCCTTTCCGAAGGGGAGAACATGAATTTCATCCATGCGCTCATCCAGAATGATTTCACCAAGCGTTCCGTAGAACGTGATGCGCCGTCCGGATTCGGATGCAAATACCATTTTGAGAGAGGCTCTGATGCCGTTTTTGAAGGTCATTTGCACCATTTGGTGGTCGATCATATCCACCTTCTGCTTGAAGGCGCATCTGCCGAAATCGTGCGTTTTGATTCCCTCGATGAGATTTTCCTCTACAGTGGGAACGGCGAGACTGATCTTGTTAAAGGGCCATACGAATTCAGGCTCTCCGCTTTTGTGCCAGGCATCAATATATATTTTTTTCGCGCTATAAGCGCAGGTTTCCTTGTACTTGCATTCAAAGCAACGGTCTGCCGCGCCATCGGGCGCATTTTCTGCCTTGAAAAATCCAAGGTCGCCGATAGAAGAAAGCGTTTCGCATTCGCTTCCCGCATAGCCAACGAGCAGATCCAGATCGTGGCAACACTTGGCGAGAATGGCGGGGTGCGAAAGCTCCATATTCGCCCACATCCCCTTTACATACGCCTGCGCCCAATGCCAATAGGCCACGCGCTCGTTTGCATCGATGGCATAGAGCCTTCCGATCGTACCGGCGGCGAGAAGCTCCTCACACTTTACAAAGGCGGGCGCATAGCGAAGCACGTGGCAAATAACGATCTTGCCGCCGTATTTCTCCTGCGCATCCACGAGAGATTGCAGTTCTTCTCTGCTATCGCTGATCGGCTTTTCAAGAAGGATATCATAACCGAGCGCCAAAGCCTTCAAGGCCTGCGGCACGTGCTCTCTGTCCGGAGAGGCAATTACGATGAGATCCGCGCGTTTTTTCGCAAAAAATTCCTCGGGAACGAGAAATTCCTCTGCGTTTTTCAAGAAAAGCACCTTTTTCATTTTTTCGATCTGCGCGGGATTTGGATCGCAAAGAGATACGATCTCATACTTATCGCTTTGCCGCAACATATTTTCCGAGTACGTTAGACCTCTGCTACCGCATCCGAGCACGGCAACCTTAAATTTTTTATTCATATGCATTCACCTTTCCGCAGTGTTTTTATTTCATTATAGCATAGGTTGCATATAATTAACCGACACAATCATATAATTTTTCGCAACAAAAAAATTGACAATGCGTATATTTTATGCTATCATATTTATGAAAAACATAGTTTTTGCGAGGATAAAATGAAAATCATATCGCTCGACACACTTTACAGATATAATTATTCGGTACAACCGATCAATTCACTCCGACAATTCTGGCGCGCAAGCAAGAGTTTTTCCTGCCTGCACCGTCCGAAGGCGCACAATATTTTCGTTTTCCTCGACGGATGCTGCGCAACCTATACCGATGCAAGCGGCAGAACGGCAAAAGCGGAGGCGGGATCACTTATTTATGCGCCCGAGGGCGCGGAATATTCCGCTCGGTTTGATCATTTTGAAAACGAGAATTCCGGTACGGTTGGAATCAATTTCAGGCTTTTTGACGATGCAGGCGAGCCCATCATCTTTGACGAAGAGATCAAGATCTATCGCGGCAACGCACTTCGCGCTTTGGTTGAAAAAATTGACAATGCCGACAAGGGAACGCCCCCCTGCTTCGCCGCAATGAAATCCGGGATCTACGACATTCTCTCTATCCTCGGAAGTACAAAAAATACGCTGGATGACAAATACAAGATTATCTATAAAGGGATCGAATATCTTGAAGGCGGAAATCTCGCAATGTCCATGCCGGAAATTGCCGAAGGCTGCAACGTGAGTGAGAACTATTTTCGCAGGCTCTTTAAGGAATACTGCGGCATCTCGCCCATGCAATATCGAATGAATACGAAAATCAACAAGGCGAAGGATTATCTTTTACACACCGCGCTGAATTCCTCCGAGATTGCCGATCTTCTGCTTTTCAACGACACCTCGTTTTTCTGCCGCTATTTCAAATCCCGCACGGGAATGACACAGGAAGATTTTCGGAAAGCAAACAAATAAAAAGAAACGCCATACTGCCTAAATTTTGTTAAGAATTCCGCTTGGTTTGTTAATTGACAAAAACGAGGCGCGGCATTATAATTATCTCAACATGAAACAATCTGGAAAGAGGCAAAAAATGGAACACGCTTTTTACAACGTGCGCGATTTCGGGGCAATCGGAGACGGGAAAGCACTCGACACCGCCGCGATTCAAGCCGCTTTGGATGCCTGCAAGACAAGCGGCGGCACGGTTTTGATCCCCGAGGGAGAATATCTTACCTCTTCTCTGCGCATATACAGCAACACCACTCTCAGAATGGCGGACGGCGCGCGCCTCATTGCAGACACGGACGAGGCGCATTACGGCTTGCCGCGCGGAAAATACGACACGGAGATCCCGCGAGATGCCAAGTCGCTGATCGGGATCGAGGATAACGGCGCGCTCGGCGTTTTGGAGCAATTGATCCTTTCGACCAAGAGAGGCAGGACGGATTGCATCATTTTTGCCGAGGATGCGGAAAATATTTCTATCACGGGCGGAGAAATCAACGGAAATGCCGAGCATTTCTTCACGATCACGAAGGACGGACGGTATAAGCCGCATCTTTTCCGACCGCAATTGATGTTTTTGAAGCGTTGCCGCGGCGTTTGTGTTCAAAGCACGAGATTGATGAATGCGGCGTATTACAACATTCGCGTTATCGAATGCGAGCGGGCACGCTTTGAGAGGCTGACGATCGAAACCTGCCTAAGCTATATCAATTCGGACGGCATCAATATCTCTGCCTGCCAGGGCGTTTTGGTTTCCGATTGCCGCATTCAAACCGGAGATGATTGCATTGCCATCAGCAACGGAGAATTCACGCCTCTTACCCGCGATTGCGAGGATATTACCGTTTTCTCCTGCACGGGTCGAACGCACGCCAATCTCGTTCGCGTTTTCAACGGAATTGAGGCGGATCTTGCCGTTGATATCGGTATCGGAGGCGAGGCACAGCTGGCCGCCGCGAGAAAGCACGCCGTGCGTAACGTTCGCATTTCGAATTGCACGCTGGAGGAGGGATGCTGCGCGATCAATATGGTTGGCGTTTTCGGAAAAATCGAGGACGTTGCCTTCTCGGACATCATCGCAAAGCAGGCAAAAACCGCAATCTTTATGGTGATACAAAAGGAAGGAAGCATCCGCGACGTTACGATCCGAGGCCTTTCCTGCCAAAATGCCGCGGGACTTGCGACCATTCAAGGCACGAAAAGAGACTCCATCTCGGCCGTTCGGCTGGAAAACTGCGATTTTCACATTGCTCCGAGAGCGAGAGCTTTCGGAAACGGATTGATCGATCCCTTGATTCATTATTATTTGGCATCCTCCGCTCCCTACAATCTTTATATACGCCATGCAAGTGACGTTTCGGTTATCAACACGAGGGTTCGCTGGGATGAAGAGAGCCTTCGGGGCATCGAAAAATTTGCGGCCGCAGAAAATCGCCCGCCCGAATACGAGCATTTATGGCGCGAGGATATGATGCCGAGCGACAAATTCCCTTGCATTGACGCCTATGACTTGGATGGGCTGAAAATTGAAGGCTTGGATGCCACGGGATATCGCGGCGCAGAGGCCGTTCGCACAAAACACGTGGATCATTTATCATAAGAGCATAAAAAGAATCGGAAGCACGCTCGGTGCTTCCGATTCTTTTATTCAGAGGAAGGATGAGGGATTAACCCTTAACCATCTTCTCGATCTCTGCTGCGAAGTCCTCTTCTCTCTTCTCAAGACCCTCGCCCTTGTCGTAACGAACGTAGCCAACAACAGCGATGCTGCCGCCAAGCTCCTTCGCGGTCTGGGCAACGTACTTGGTGATGGTGAGAGAATCATCCTTTACGAATGCCTGATCCATGAGACAGTTGGTCTCATAGAACTTGCCAAGCTTACCCTCAACGATCTTCTCAAGAACCTGAGCGGGCTTGTTAGCCATCTTGGGATCCTGCTGCATCTGCTTAATGAGAATTGCCTTCTCCTCCTCCAGAACGGAAGCGGGAACAGCCTCTCTGTTCAGGTACTGAACGGGCATAGCCGCGGTCTGAAGAGCGATGTTCTTTGCGAACTCAGCGAAGCCTTCCTTATCGGCAACGTCGGTCACAAAGTTAACAACAACACCGGTCATACCCATACCGTGAATGTAGGAAGAAACAACACCCTCGATGATGGTGAAACGACGGATGGAAAGCTTCTCGCCGATCTTGTAGGTGTTCTCTGCGAGAGCGGCCTCAACGGTCATACCGTCAGCCATCTTGCAGGGCATAAGAGCCGCAACGTCAGCGGGCTTGTTTGCGATGATGGTCTTCAGGATCTCCTTTACGAACTCCTGGAAGGTTGCGTTCTTAGCAACGAAGTCCGTCTCGGAGTTAACCTCTACGATCGCGGTTACGTCACCAATCGTCATGATATCAACAAGGCCCTCAGCAGCAATTCTGCTTGCCTTCT
>JAZQWS010000326.1:0-2800 GCA_045632465.1 Eubacteriales bacterium | reverse complement strand
AGCGAAGCGTATATGTTGATCGAGCAGACCCTTTCCGAAAAGAAGCAGAGAGCCGGCGATCTGTGCGATCTGGTGCGTCCGATCTTTGATCCGGCGGACTGCATTCCCGATGCAGCTCTTGTCTATGATGTTCTGGATGCACTGCAGAAAACGGGAAAACTTCGCATGGAAACGGTGCAGGCAGACGGTGCTTTCGATGGCATCCCTGCCCCCAATACATGGTTCTGGATCGAATAAATAATAAAAGCAGACACATAAGGGTCGTGTTCTTAAGGACAGTTTTTACTAATGAAATACTAATTGAACAAACGACTACTACCAGAGGCTCCCTTGTGTAAAGGGAGCTGTCAGCGAAGCTGACTGAGGGATTGTTTTGGTGCAAATTTTAACTTTTACAATCCCTCCGTCACGGCTACGCCGTGCCACCTCCCTTTACACAAGGGAGGATTTTTTCTTTGCCCATAAGTGCGCACTTACTCACCACCAAGTGTGGTAGGATAGTAAAAAAGCCGATATGGAGATAAATCCATATCGGCTTTTTGCTTTTCTTACTTCACGGAAAGTACCGTCAATCCTCCCCATCCATAATCTCCTCGTCTGTAACAGACTTGCTGGCCTTGAAATTGTATATCGGAGACAAAATATCGATGACCTCTGCCGTCGGCTCTATTGTGTCCAATATCTCATCAATGCGGCGATAAGCCATGGGAGATTCATCCAAAGTCGATTCCCCCACGGACGTTGTAAAAATGCCTTCCATTTCCTTTTGATATTCTTCCAGGGAAAAGCTCTTCTTTGCTTCGGAGCGTTTCATGATCCTTCCTGAGCCGTGTGGCGCGGTACAATTCCAGTCATCGTTTCCTCTTCCCATGCAAAGTAAGCTGCCGTCGCGCATATTGATGGGAATCAAAAGCCTTTCGCCCCGTTGCGCAGAAACGGCACCCTTCCGAAGCACACCTGCCGATGTGTCAATGTAATTGTGAATGGTGGCAAAATGATCCGTCACGGTAAGACCCAGTGTGTTGATGATAACTTCTCCCATATAAATGCGGCTCTTCATCGCATATGTAATGGCTATATCCATATCTTGCAGATATTTTTGCAGATTTTCGCCCGACAAAAAGCAGTCGTTGGGATGGATACCGGATTTGATATCCGATATCTTGATCTTTTTTTTACGCGCCTGCTCGCCGTCGATTCCGTGCTGTTCAAAAAATGCCTGCTCTTGGTGGTACAACGCAACATCACGTCCCAGTCTTCTGCTTCCCGAATGAATGATCAAATACAGCTTGTCGCCGGTTCCGCGAGCCATCTCAATAAAATGATTGCCACCGCCAAGCGTTCCGAAGGATCTCATAACCGTTTCTCTGCGAATAGAATCGTAACAGTACAGACTCTCCAGCGGAACCTCGTTAACATCCAACATGCTTCGCTCATAAATCTCGGCACCGGACGGAATCTTTTCGCGGATACAGTTATCCAGCTTGACAAAATCCACCGTGTCATCCTTAAGCCCGAACACCTGCATTCCACAGCCGATGTCGCCGCCCACAAATGCGGGATTTACATATTCTCCTATGGTCAGGGATGTCCCGACGGTGCAGCCCTCTGCTGCGTGCATATCAGGCATCATGGCAATCCTGCTGTTTTTCAATTTTTCCGTGTTGCACATTCTGAGCACCTGTGCATACGAGGCGCTATCAACCGTTGTGGCATAAATTTTAGCTTTGTTGTATTTTCCGGGAATCTCAAACACAATATAACCCTCCCCTCATGACCATAATATTTCTACAATTCTTTCATAATTTTGTCAAACGCACTGTCCTTTAGAACCCGAGGCAAAAGTCCGCAGTTTTTTATTAAGCATTATCAATAGTTTTATAGTTCTGCGCCTGAACGCGAAACATCTCTGCGTATTTGCCGCCGCGCTCGAGAAGCTCGGTGTGGCTTCCCTCCTCGATCAGCCGTCCGGTGTCGAACATATAGATCTTATCGGCGACTCGCGTGGTCGAGAGGCGGTGAGAAATGAAGATCACCGTCTTTTCCTCGGTCTTGTGCAATATCGACTGATTGAGATTGTACTCCGCCATAGGATCGAGCGCGCTTGATGGCTCATCCATAACTACGATCGGGTGATCCTTTGAGAACACGCGTGCGATCGCAACCTTTTGCGATTCTCCGCCCGAAAGGTTCGTTCCCTTATCGTTGAACTCGCGCGTCATATGGGTATGTATTCCGTCCTCAAGCTTCTCGAGCTTCTCTCCAAAATCGGCAGCTCTGAGCGCGCCGAGCACGCGCGCCTCGTCTTCGTCGCTATACTCCCGTCCGAGCACGTTTTCTGCAAGCGAGGTTGCGAATATCTTATAGTCCTGAAAGACCGTGCCGATCTTCTCGCGGTACGCATCGGGGTCGTATTCCTTGATATTTACGCCATTGTAAAGTATCTCTCCCTCGCTGACGTCGTAAAAGCGCATTATCAGCTTGATAAGCGTGGTCTTGCCCGCGCCGTTATATCCGACTATAGCGATCTTCTCGCCCTTACGGATAGTCATATTGACACCTCTGAGCGCATCCTTGCCCTCGCCCTCGCTCTTGGGAGCGACGTGATCCTCCTCGTGAAACTCGTACTTCGGATGCGAGGAAAATTCATACGAAAAGCTTACGTTGCGAAGCTCCAGACTCTCGAACTCGGGGATATTTCGCTCCGCACCTCTCACCTTTGGCTCAAAGCGCATAAATTCGAGATATTTTTCAATATAGAGCGAGTGCTTCGGGTATTTCGTTAGCCTCTCGACAAGGT
>JAZQWS010000325.1:0-15262 GCA_045632465.1 Eubacteriales bacterium | reverse complement strand
ATTGTCGCTTCGCTCCAATTCGATATGAGATAAATCCCTCGTTTGCGAAGCAAACATATCGAGCCGCAGGCATATCGAGTTGCGTTAGCAACATATCGAAAATCCCTCAAGGGATTTATCTCGATGCGTGATTTGTCCGTTAAGGACATCACGCTAACGCATCGGCGCGTTTCTTTATACATGAGAATAGAGATTATAAACCTCAATTCCCTTCTTCTCGGCAAGATGCATCGTTTGCGATGATCCGCTTCCCTCCCGCTCCACGTAGCAGATCAGAATATCCGCCGCCTCCACAAGCGCGCGGTTACGCCGTTGCATACAGCCCTTCGCATAATGCTCGGAGAGGATAACGGCCTCGTCTGCCTCGGAGAGAATATAATCGTATGCGGCGCGATCCATCGCGCTCCAGCCATCGCTCTGATCCGCGCAGGGGATCATAAGAACGAGGCGCGCATCCGGATGCTTCACACGAAAAAGGATAACCTCTTTGGCGGCAAAGGTATCAAAGCCGAGCGCGCCGCCGCAAAAAAAGGTGCGGCAGCCCTTTTCGTATGCATACGCAATGGCGCGGCGCAAAAGATCGCGCAGGGGCTCTTTATGCTCCGGTAAAATCGCGCGATGCCCGCTGAAGGCGCATCCTTCCATGTTTCTTTCCTCTCCTTCATGATTTGAAAGAAGGGCCGCTCGTGCGTGATGCAAAAAGCAGCCCTCAGATTCATATGTATTTTGCTGAAAATCAGATTTCGGCATTCTCCTGCTCGGAGGCACGTTCCTCGCGCTTTTCCTTCGCGCGCTCATCCTCCTCAGACGGCGTTACCACAACGGTTAACCGCTCCACAACGTTTTC
Source organism: Eubacteriales bacterium (assembly GCA_045632465.1). Taxonomy (GTDB): domain Bacteria; phylum Bacillota; class Clostridia; order Oscillospirales; family CAG-272; genus UBA1740. Next base: position 14,415 of record JAZQWS010000325.1, on the reverse strand, counting down.
GCCCATTTCGGAAACGATAACGTACAGCCGCTTATAGGAGAAGCTATCTCCTTCGTGAACATCCTCCTCCAGCATTTCAACGGCCCAGCCGCCCATGGTGGTGTACTCGCTTTCAAACTCGCGGTCACGGAAGTCAATTTCATCGAAGAATTCTTCAATATTGGTTTGGCCGAGCACCGAATAGGTGTTTTCTGCCGTTTTTTCAATTTCAAGCTCGATCGTATCGGTTTCATCCCAGATATCGCCAACGATCTCCTCGAGAATATCCTCCATCGTAACGATGCCGAGCGTTCCTCCGTATTCATCCAGAACGACGATCATATGCACCTTCAACGCGCGCATCTTCTCCATCGCGTCCGGAAGCTTGGTGGTTTTATGCACGAAGCAGGTTTCGCGGATATAATCCTCGATTTTCACCCCTTCAATGCCAAATTCAGCCACTGCCTTCAAGAAGGGCGAAATGTAGAAAATTCCCTCGATATGATCCGGCGAATCTCTGTATACGGGAAAACGGGAGTAGCCGCCGGCCATAATTTCGGAAAGAATTTCTTCGGGCGTATCCTCAATATCAATGCAATGCACGTCCACGCGGTGCGTTAAAATTTGCTCCACGGTGACGTCCGAAAACTCCAGCGCGGATTGCAAAAGCTCGCCGCTATCCTCATCAATCACGCCCTCTTCCTCGACCGTTTCGATGATCGTGGCAAGCTCCTCCTCCGTCACGGTGGGCTTTTCATCGGCATCCGCCCTCTTCCAAAGGCGGGAAATGCTGCGAATCAATGCCATCACCAGCGCGGTGATCGGAGCGAAAATAATCATAATGGCGCGAAGCGGATAGGCCGTGATGCAAGCATACGGGAGCGCCAGGCTCTTTCCGAGCAGCTTCGGAACGATTTCGCCGAAGATCAAAAGCACAACGGTGGATACCAGCGTGGAAACCACGCCGACCAGAGCTTCGTTTTCCTTTCCGAGAAGCTCCAGAGTGATCATCGTGGAAAGCGAGGAAAGAACGATATTCACAACGTTATTTCCGATCAAAATCGCAGTTAACGCTTCGGAATCGCGCTCCTCGATTTTCTCGGCCATGCGAGCTCCCTTATTGCCGCGCTCGGCAAGCTTTTGCAGACGCAAGCGGTTCAGGGACATCAGGGCGATTTCCACCGAGGAGAAAAACGCCGAGAACAAAATCAGGATCACACAGGCTATAAAATAGGTTGTTATCATTTCGCCACCTCCTCATCGGAGATCTCGGAGGCATCCTCTGCGCTCTCTTCGATCGGCAGGTCGATCTCAGGATCGGAAAGCTTCACTGTGGCGTGCAGAACGCGGTTCTGCTCCGTTTCATCAATTTCCACCGTCAGATCCCCGAAAACGAAGCAATCTCCCTCCACGGGAAGACGGCCGAGCTTTTCCAGAATCCAGGTGCTGACGGGCTTATGCGGCGCGATCCCCGCAGGCGCACCGATGCCGATGCGGGTATACATTTCATGCAGGGCAAGGCGGCCGCTCACGCGGAAATAATTTCCGCCGAGCTTCATAAAGTCGTCATCCACCACGTCTTGCTCGTCAAAGATCTCTCCAACGATCTCTTCGATAAAGTCCTCAATCGTGACAATACCGATGATAGACGTGCCCGCGCGGTCATGCACGAGTGCCATGGTTTGGCGCTTGCCGCTCATTTCTTCCTTCAAATCATCGATGGAAGCATCTAATGTTGTAAAGTATGGTTTACGAATCAGCCGAGAAACGCGAACGTTTTTATCGGCGATATAGGCCTTTAAGTAGTCGTTTACGATCAAAATACCAAGCGGATGATCTAAGCTTCCGCGACAAACCGGCAAGCGCGAAAACTTGGTTTGCTTCACGAGCGCAAAGATCTCCTCGCGGGAAAGCGAAGCATCCAGCCATTCCACGTCGGCGCGCAAGGTCAGCACGTCTGCCACGCGGGTTTTTGAAAACTCCAGGGCGGATTGCAAAAGCTCGCTCTGCTCCTCGTCCAAAACGCCGTCCTCCTCCGAATTCTCGATGATGGTGGAGAGCTCCTCCTCTGTAACGGTGGGCTCTTCCTTCACAACGACGATCTTGTTGAGGATCCTTGAGATTCCCATAAAGACGATCGAGATTGGATACAAAACGTAGGATACGACGCGCAGAGAGGATGCCGAGGCCATCGCCCACCTCTCGGGCATATCCTTGGCATAATTTTTCGGAACGGTTTCCGCAAAAATAAAAACCACAACGGTGGTTACCGCAGTTGCAATCGTTGTAACAACGCTTTCCTTTACAGAAGCGCCTTGCGCGATCAAAGCGGTATACACGTGTCCCGAAAAAAGGGTGGCAACCGCGGCGGCGCCGCAGTTTACAAGGTTATTGCCCACCAAAAGCGTTGTGAGATACAGGTCGTATTTCTCCTGTATCCTCAGGGCGAGATCTGCATTTTTTTGCTCTTCTTCCTTATAGCTCAGAAGCTTGATCTTGCTCACCGAGGAAAATGCCATCTCGGTGGCCGAAAAATAGGCGCTTGCCAAAAGAAGCAAGACGTACACGGCGATAAGTAGCCAACTACTCGGGTCCATGGAGAGAGAACCACACTCCTTTATTTTGAATTACGGTGCACAAAACACCATTTTACATTTTACCATATCCCCTTATAAAAAGTCAAGTTTTTTCGGATTTTTTAGAGTTTTTCGCAGTTTTTGGGTGCGTTTTCTCTGCGAAGCAACGGAAAAGGACAGAAGGACACCCTTCTTTTTTTGCAGAAAAAATCCACACAAAAAGCGCAGACAAAATTGTGCTCGCGCCGACATACACGCAGATGCAGAAAAGAAGCTTCAAAAGCATCCAGGGCAAGTGCGTTACACTTCCATTCATCAAAAAGAGACGGTCACAAGCCGCCGCCGAGATCGGCGCCGCCGCAAGAGGAATAAGCGCAGAGGCAAGCGGCGCAAGACGGAATCGGATTTTTTTGCGAAGGCGGCGAAAGGAAAGCATAAAATTATAAAGCTCCATGCAGATGATCATGGCGGCATACCCCAAGACACCGAAAACGGGCAACAAAAGATATACGAGGATCACGGAGAGAAGTGAATCCGTGATATTGATCCACATGGAGGCAACCTGCTCGCCGATGCCCTTCAGCATCTGATCGGTTGCATGATCGAGATACATGATCGGAACGACCGGCGCAAGCATGGCGATATAGCGCCCCGCCTCGGCGCTATGATAGAAAAGATGGCCGAGCTCCTCGGAAAATAAGCAGAGCATGGACGAAACGCCAATGCCATACCACAAGGCCGCGCGAAGCGTTTTCTCACACATTCTTTCTCTGCGGCGAAGATCTGCCGCGGCACTTGCTTCTGCAAATTCGGGCACCAATAGCCCCGCAAAGGAGGTGAGCGGGGCCATCGGATATAAAACCAACGGCAAGGCCATGCCGTGCAGTATTCCATACGAGGCAAGCGAAGCGGCGGCGCTCTGCCCATAGAGGCGCAGGCGCGAGGGGATCAGGATGTGCTCCACGGTTAAAAGCGCAGAGCGAAGATAGGCTGAAACCGCCAAAGGGAATGCCATGCGGCAGACGGGCGCAAGTGCCGTTTTCCCTTCTCCGCGCGCCGAGCCGCGCCGCGCGCATAAAAACTGAAGGGCGGCAACGAGAAGCGTTACCGCATCCGTCAAGGTAGCGCAAACGGCCAGGACGGCGCAGGCGGATGCAATTCCCTCTCCGGCCATGCGCCGAAGGAGAAAGACTGTCATAGAAAGCTTAAAGATCTGCGCAACGACCTGCAAAAACGCATTGTTTGCCACGCGGCGTACGCCGACGAAATACCCTGTCAGCACCGAAAGAAGCGCCTCGGGCAAGAGCGAGAGCGCGAGGATGCGGATCGGCAAAACCGTGCGCACGTCCGAAAGGATCGCGCCACCGAAGAGCGGCGCAAACAAAAATAAAACCGCCGTTGCTGCGCCGCCAAATCCCAGCGCATACAAAACGCCCGCGCGCACCACCGAGCTGACAGCTCTCTCTCCCTTTGCCATAGCGGCGGCCACGAGATTCGTCATTGCAAGAGAGATGCCCGAGGTGGCAAAGGTGAGCGCAAAGCCGTAAAGCGTCATGATCAACGTGTAAAGCCCAACGCCCTCTGCGCCGACGATGCGGGTGATATACGAGGAGGAAAACAGACCAACGCCGCGCATGGCGAGCGCAACGAGGGTTAAAAGTATGCCATTTTTCAAAAAACGTTTTCTTCTGCTCATTCCAAAGCTTTGGCGCAAAAAAGCGCCCTCCTTCCGCCTTTTTCGTATTTTCCTTTTATTGTATGAAACGGAGGCGGCATTCTATGAGAGCGAAGCTTTTTTATTCTGGAGAAAAAGAAAAAAGCGCCGCGTCCCTCTCGGTCAAAAAAGAGGAAGCGGCACTTTTTTGTATTTTGATTAAACGGTCTTTCTGATATTGTCGATGATCTTGTGCATCTCGGGAAGAGCCTTCTCCATATCCGCAACAAGCTTGAACTGGTTTCTCGCGCGGTCAAGGTTATGGTTTTCACGGCTGGTGCGGAAATAAACGTCACCCTGCAGATGGTCGGTCAAAAATCTCGTTCCGCACTCAAGCGTCATCATAATAGCCGCCTCGGGCAGATAATCGATCTCCGCATCGGTCAATCCGCCGTTTGCGCCGAGAAGGAAGCCCTTTGCATAAAGCTCAAACAGAGAAATATCAAAGTTCACCTTGGAAAGATCGGTTTCGTCCTCCAGCGCGGTGGTTGCACCGAAGCGGATGGAATCGCCGAAATCGTTGATCGCATAGCCGGGCATGATCGTATCCAGGTCGATGATGCAAACGGGAGAATCGCTATCCTTATCGAAGAGGATGTTATTGAGCTTGGTATCGTTATGCGTTACGCGAAGAGGAAGCTTTCCCTCTGCATAGGCATCCTCGAAGAGATGCATAAAGCCCTCGCGTGCTTTTACGAACTCGATCTCCGCTCCAACGGATGCGGCGCGGCCCTTCACGTCTGCCGCGAGAGCCTCGGAAAACTGGCGAAAACGATCCGGCGTGTTATGGAACTTTGCAATGGTTTCAACGAGAAGATGCGCGGGGAAATCGCGAAGAAGCGCCTGGAAGTTTCCAAAGGCAAGACCGCTCTGATAGAACTGATTGGGGTTCTCTACCTTCTCAAAGCTGCGGCTATCACGAATGAAGAGACATGCGCGCCAGAACTCGCCCTCCTCATCCACGAAAAAGCGACCGCCCTCCACGGTTGGAACAAGCGTAAGCGTTTCGCGCTCTGCATCGCCACCGCGCGCAAGGATGCTCTTTCTCAGATGCTCGGTTACGAGCGCGTAGTTATTCATAAGCGATGCGGGATCCTTGAAAACGTGCTTATTGATTCTCTGAAGAATGTACTGATGCTCTTTTCCGCTCGCATCCTCGGAGATAACGAGATGCGTTTGGTTAATGTGGCCGTTTCCATAAAGGCCGGTGCTTTTTACCTCACCTTCGAAGCAAAAGTTTTTTGTGATATGGGGAAGCTGATTCATACTGCGTTCCTTTCTCGATGTATGTGTTTGTATTTTAATATATTCGGATAAAGCGCATGATGACACAAAAGAACCGAGATTTCGGGCCACCATATGTCCTGACTTTATTATTATAACAGATTGACTTGACTTTTTCAAGTAAAAATAGTATAATTATTTGTAAAATCGACTTTTTTTAATCTGTTTTTACAAAAGGAGGTGCGCCATGACGCAAAGCGAAATTGTTTCCGTTCTTTGCGATCTGCATAAGATCACGGGATTCCGCGTTTCACTGCACAATGCCGACTTTGAAGAGATCGCCGCCTATCCCAAGGATCCGACCGCATTCTGCGCCTACGTGCACTCTCTGCCGGGCGAATTCGGAAAGTGCAAGGAATGCGATCGGCGCGGCTCCAAAAACGCGCTTCAAAACAAAAGTGCCTACGCATACAGCTGCCGCTTCGGACTCACCGAGGTTGCCAGCCCGCTTTACAGCTTCGGAATTCTGACGGGCTTTCTCATGATGGGGCAGGTAACCGTTGGAAAAAGCGACTGCAATGAAGCTTTGCGCACCATTCTTCCCGAGGAGGAATTCCGCAAAAAGCTTCTCGCCACCGTTCCCTCCGTTGCGCCGGATATGCTTGCCTCCTACGTGCGCATTCTGACGATCTGCGCGGAATATCTCACGCTTTCCAACGCGCTCGGCGCGGCGCACCAGGATCTCGGCTTTATGACCAAAAGCTACATCAAGCAAAATTTTCAAAAGAAGATCACGCTTGACGATATCTGCAAGCATCTCGCTTGCTCCAAATCCACACTTGTGAACACCTTCCGAAAAACCTACGGCACAACCGTGAGCGCGTATCTGACCGAGGTGCGACTCAAGGAGGCAGAGAAGCTTCTCTGCCACAGAGAGCATTCGCTCTCGCAGATCGCCATGCTCTGCGGCTTCTCGGATCAATCCTATTTTTCCAAGGTTTTTGCGGCCAAAATGGGGTGCGCCCCCGGCGATTACAGAAGGAGGCAAAGCATTGAAGATACTGCACACGGCTGATCTGCATCTCGGCGCGCCTCTGCGCACGCATCTGCCCCCAAAAGAAGCAAAACTTCGCAGGGACGAGCTGCTTTCGGTTTTTCATCGGATTTTGGAATTGGCAAAGCGGGAAAATTGCGCCGCCGTGCTGATTGCCGGGGATCTTTTTGACAGCGCGAACGCGGCCACCATGCTCGCTTCCACCATTCTCGGAGCGATCGGGGAATGCCGGGAAATTGATTTTTATTACGTGGCAGGCAATCATGAAAAGGAAGATTGGCTCTCACGAAAGCTGCCCGAAAACCTTCATGTATTCGGGAAATATTTTTCCTGCTACGAAAAAGAGAACGTTACGTTTTTCGGAAAATCATTTCCAAAACCAACAGATTTTGACAATATTTATTTGCAAAAAGACAGAATTAATATTCTTCTCCTTCATGGAGAATGGGGAGAGGGTGAGGCAAGGAGCGCCGAGATACCGATTGGACTTCTGAAGAACAAGGGCATTGATTACTGTGCGCTCGGCCATTACCACAGCTATGGTGCGAAGCCGATCGATGCGCGCGGCATTGCCGCCTATTCGGGATGCCCGGAGGGGCGAGGCTTCGACGAGCTTGGCGAAAAGGGCGCGATCCTGATCGAAACGAGCGGCGGGCGTGTTGCGCATCGCTTTATTCCGACAGCAAGCAGAATTTTCCATCGCGCCGTGGCGGACATTTCCGCGGCCAAGAGTCTGCTTGAGGTTTTTTCGGCCTGCGAGGCCGCAGTTTCCCTCGCGAAAGGCAGGGATTTCGTTCGTCTTGTGCTGACGGGCAAGCGCGCACATATCCCGCCGCCCGATACGGAGGCGATCCGCCGCCATTTCGGCGACCGCTTCTATTATCTTGAGATCGAGGACGGATCGGTGGCTGCTCCGAATTTCGGCACAATCGCAAAAGAGGACTCGCTTCGCGGCGAATTCGTTCGCACCGTTCTTTGCGCAGAGGGACTCTGCGAGGAAGAAAAAATGCGTATTTTAGACCTTGGGCTTGCCGCGCTTTCTGCGGATGTGGGAGGAGGTGCTTTATGGAGCTGATCCGATGCCATGCCGATAATTTCGGTGTTCTTTCCGATAAAACCTTTGATTTTTCCGATAAGCTGAATGCCTTTTGCCTCGAAAACGGAAAAGGAAAATCCACGCTCTGCGCATTTATCAAATGCATGCTTTACGGGCTTTCCGATAATCGAAGCCGCGATCCGCTAGAAAACGAACGCAAGCACTTCGCTCCCTGGCAAGGCGGCCCTTTCGGCGGATCGCTCACCCTACGCTTTGAAAATAGAGTTTTCCGCATTCACCGAAGCTTCGACACACGCCCCTCGGAGGATCTTTTAGAGGTTTTTGATGAGAAAAGCGGTGCACCCACGGATGCGCTCGGTGCTTGCCCGGGAGAAACCATGCTCGGCATGGATGCCGATGGCTTTGCAAGCTGCGCGATCTTCTCAGAGCGAGGCTTTGCAAAGAGCCTTGAAAACGAGAGCCTTCTTACCCTTCTCGGGCGAGAGGAAGCCGAGCAAAACACCTCGCTTACCACGGCGCTTGCCCGCATGGAGAACGAGCGCAAGCTTTATGAAAAAAGAGGCGGGCGCGGGCTTCTTGCCGAAACCGCGGCAGAGATCTCGCTTCTCACCGCACAACACGCGGCCGCCGTGCAGGCGGCAGAGCCGCTGAAAGAAAAAGAGGCGGAGCTTCTCGCCGCAAAGGCGGCACTTTCATCCTTAACGAAAAGCGCGCCCGCATCCACGGATCCCAAGGCGGCAAGCACAAAAAGGAAAGGGCTTTCCCGCATTTTGCTTCTCCCCTTGAGTCTTGCATTTTTCATTTTCTGCGCACTTGGATTTTCAAAAAACGTGCTCTTCTTTATCGGTGCGCCCATAGCACTTCTTTTGGCATTTCCTTACATTTTTTGCAAAAAAGGAAAGAATTATTTACAAAAACGCGAGAACAAAAAGTTTGCGCAGACTTCGGAAGAACAGAGATCGGAGAATCTTCTTTTCGAGGAATGCTATCAAAAATGCACTGCCTGCGAGCGTGCTTACGAGCAAGCGCTGGAAGCCAAGGAGAGCGCGGATTATCTTGCCCTGCAAATCGCGGAGCTGAAGAAAAAGAACGAAACGACATCCGCAAGGCTCGCGGATATCAAAAAAACCGAGGAGCTTCTGATCCTTGCGGGCAAGCAATACCGCGAGAGTCGCTCTGCCTCTGCCAAGGAAGGATTTTCCAAGCTCTTAAGCGCCCTCGGCGAAGAGGAGAGCGAAAAATTCCGTCTTGGCGATCGCTTCACACCGAGCATTCTGGAAAAAAACAGCTTTCATAGCGCCGCGCTTCTCAGCCGCGGCGAGCGCGATCGCATTTCTCTTGCGCGCAATCTTTCGATCCTCTCGGTTGCACGGCGCGAAAAAAGGCCGCCGCTTCTTCTCGACGATCCCTTTCTTTGCTATGATGACGAGCGGCTTTCCCGCGCGCTGGTTACGCTTTCCGCACTCGCGCTCGACTATCAGATCATCTACCTCACCTGCTCTCACAGCCGCATGCCTTAAAGCAAGTTGGGGAAATTTTCAAAAAAATAGAAAATACCCCTTGACAATCGAGAACAAAAGTTATATAATAGAGTGTACGACTTTGGGCAATAGCCTAAACTATGCCTTTTTTCGTGCAAACGTCACCATCTATGACGGGAGGAATGGTTTGTGAAGCTGGATCTTAGACCGCTTTTGGCAGGTGATCGCCTGCTGGAAATTGACTACGAATTGCCTCTTGACAGCCATACCGAGGATACCACCAGCTTTCTGTGGGGTACGCGTTTTCCTTCTCCCATGAAGGTTATCGGAAATATTACCAACACGGCCGGCTACATGAGAATGCAGCTTTCGCTTTCTGCGGATTATATCGCACAATGCGCAAGATGCCTTGCTCCTGTTGAAGGTCAGTTTTCCCTTAGCCTTGAGAAAACCGTTGCACCTAAGAATTTGCTTGGAGATATCACGGAAGACAAGCTGGATGATTATGCAATCATTGAGGATGGATTTCTGGACATGGACGAGCAGTTGCTCGAGCAGCTGGAAATGGAATTCCCCTTGCGCTTTCTTTGCAAGGACGATTGCAAGGGCTTGTGCCAACGATGCGGCAAGAATCTGAACGAGGGTCAATGCAATTGCAGCGAAAAGGAAATCGACCCGAGAATGGAGCCCTTGCGCAAGCTTCTTCTGAAAATGCAGGAAGAAGAGAAAAACGATCAAAAATAAAATTCACATAAAGAGAATGCGTTGTCGCAGACTCGTATCAGGAGGTAAACAACATGGCAGTTCCGAAGAGAAAAGTGTCTCATTCCAGAAAAATGAAGAGACGTTCCAGCGTTTGGAAGCTGGAGAACCCCACCAACATCGTTAAGTGCCCCCAGTGCGGTGAATACAACCGCGCATACCGCGTATGCAAGGCTTGTGGCTACTACAAGGGTGTTGAGGTTATTGCTAAGAACGCTGACGCTGCGAAGTAATTTCGGCAGAAGCGCATAGCAAAAGAAAAGCGGTTGCTTTTTGCCGATGGCATAGCAACCGCTTTTTCTATTTTCATAAAAAACGGCCGCTCTCCCGGCTAAAAAAAGAAAGCGATCGATCCATGATTTTTTTAGATATGAATTTCCGCTCGGCGGCGCTCGCGGGCAATGCGCAGGTTTCCGTTCTTCTTCCCGACAACAAGGAGCATTTCAAAACACTCTGGCTTTTGCACGGGCTTCACGGCGATCACACGTCCTGGATGCGCTACACCTCGATCGAAAGATACGCCGCGGCGCACGGCATCGCCGTTGTTATGCCGAATGCGCAGAACAGCTGGTATGCCGACACAGCTTACGGCGCGGGCTTCTTTACCTTTATTACAGAGGAGCTTCCCGCGCTTTTCGAAAAGCAATTCCGCGGCTATTCGCGCGAGAGAAAAAACAACCTTGTTGGCGGTCTTTCCATGGGCGGCTACGGCGCGATGAAGGCGGCGCTCACCTATCCCGAGCGATACTTTGCCTGCATTTCCCTCTCCGGCTCTCTGGATATCACGCGCAAGAATCGCCCCTATTCTCTGCCGATGTGGCAGGGCAACTTCGGCTTTGCGCTCGAAAGCGCCGCCGCGCTTGAGGGAAGCGATCAGGATCTTTTTGCACTGGCAAGGCGCATGAAGGAAGAAAACCGCCCGTTTCCTCGCCTTTACACCTGGTGCGGAACGGAGGATTCGCTCCTCCCTGCCAACGATGCTTTTTCCGCGCATTTGGATTTGCTCGGCGTTCCGCATCTTTACGAAACCTCGTCGGGAGATCACAGCTGGCACTGCTGGGATGAAATGATCCGAAAGGGACTTGACCATTGCTTGAAAGGATAAACCGGAAAATGAAACGCTTTCTTGATATTTTTCTGACCATGCTGAAAATCGGGTTTTTCACCTTCGGCGGCGGATACGCTATGATCGCGCTCCTCGAAAACGAATTCGTTGCAAAAAAGAAATGGCTGGAGAAAGAGGAATTTCTCGACATGGTTGCAATTTCGGAATCCACACCCGGCCCGATCGCGATCAACGCCGCCACCTATATCGGCTATAAGTCGCTTGGCTTTTGGGGCGCGCTTTTGGCAACCGCGGGCGTTGCACTCCCCTCCTTTGTTATCATCTTCTGCATTTCGCTTTTCTTCGATGCATTTCTATCGCTTACCTTGGTGGCTCGGGCTTTTCGCGGCATTCAGGTGTGCGTTGTCTATCTCATTCTCTCGGCAGGCCTGAAGCTTTTGCGCGGAATGAAGAAAACGCCGCTCTCGCTTTCCGTGGTTTCGCTGACGGTCTTGACCATGGTTTCCCTCTCGCTCTTTGCCGCGCGCTTCTCCTCCGTTCTTCTGATTTTGATCGCGGGCGCAATCGGCATTTGCATACACGGCATTCGCCGCATTCGTGAAGGCAAGGGGGCGCAGAAGCAATGATCCTCTATCTCAAGTTATTTTTAACCTTCCTTGAAATCGGCGCAGTTTCCTTCGGCGGCGGATACGCCATGATCGCCATGATGCGCGACAAAGCACTTCTCCACGGCTGGCTCTCCGAGGAAGAGCTTTTAAACATGATCGCCGTAGCAGAATCCACGCCCGGGCCGATTGCCGTGAACATGGCAACCTTCGTTGGCGCCTCCGAGGGAGGCATTCTCGGCGCGTTTTTTGCCACGCTCGGCGTTATTTTACCCTCCTTTCTTATTATTCTGCTGATCTCGGCACTGGCGCGCGAATTCTTAAAGAAAAAAATCGTTCGCGCGGCGCTCAGCGGCATTCGCCCCTGCACCGTTGGGCTGATTCTTGCCACCGCGGTGACTATGATTTTCAGCGTGCTTCTCGGATTGAAAACGCTTCGCGGCGGTCTCGCGCCCGACGTGCGCGGCATTTTGATCCTCCTTTTGCTCGTTCTTTTTTCCTTCCTTTTTTCCAAGGTAAAAAAGAAAAAGCCCTCGCCGATTCTGATGATCCTCATCTCGGCGGGGCTTGGCATGCTTCTCTATTCATTTTAAGCCTTATTCCGCGCCGCAGAAGCGAGCGCGGTAAGCGGTGGGCGAAAGGCCGGTTTGCTCTTTAAAAAAGCGCGAAAAATAATTCTGATCCCGACATCCGACGGCGAGCGCAATTTCCAACACCGTGCTTTCCGTATGAAGAAGCATGCTTTTTGCGCGCTCAATGCGCAAGCGATTCATATACGCATGCGGAGAAAGACCGACTACTGCGGAAAAAAGATGCGCAAAATAGCCGACGCTATAGTTGCATTCGCGGGCGAGCGCCTCGACAGAAAGATTTTTATCCATATCGGCATACATTCGCTCGATCGCTCTTTCCACCTGCGCCTGCTTTTTCTCATCCACCTGCGCCTCTCCCCTGCTGACACCGCGCGAGGCAATACCGAGAAGGGCAAGCAGCAGCCCCGAAGTTACCTGCTCATGCGCCACGCGAAGGAGCGAATATTCGCGGTGCATCTGAAGAAATATCTCCTCCAAAGCGGGATTTTTTTCTGCCTCGTAAATGTTTTTTCCAACAAATCCGAGAGAGCGCAAAATCGAAAAGACGTCTCGGCCGGTGAAGTGAATATAATACGAAACCGAATGCAGATCCGGCTCAAAATAATATTCCTGCCGTTCTCCGGGGAGATAGAGAATCATGCCGCCTTCTTTGACGGCGTGCGTTTTCCCGCTGATCACCACGCGGCATTCGCCGCTTGCAATGTAAAGCAGATGATAGTCCATTCGCCCATTTGGCCGAAGACTTCCGCGGCGCGTGTGCTCGATGCGGTCAATGCCGCAGGAATTGAGCAAAACGGATGCATCCTCGGATGCGCGCTCCTTTGTGATCATCAAAATCTCCTTTCGCCGCATAGGACGGCGCATTTTTTTATTAAAATTATACTATACGCTACGCTGCAATGTCAAGTTTTTATTTTTTAAAAAAGCAGAAAAATCCATAAAATAAACCGTTTTATGTATATACGAAGAGCAGAAAAAGGAATACAATAAAACAAAAAGCACAACGGAGGTTTTTCGCTGATGAGCGCAGAGGATCTTGTTTTTACTTACACCGCTTCTCCAATGAAGCGCATTTTCGACACCGATATGGGAGAGAAGGATTTCACCTACATTTCCGGCATGAGAAACGAGCCGCTTTCCTTTTCTCTTGCTTACCGCTCGCTTGGAAAGAAGGGCGAAAACGGGCGCGCACCCGATACGCCGATTTCCCTGCGCGTGCGCGCGGAGATTCCCGTTTCCGTTTATAAGACCTGCAAGGTTTCTTATGCGGCGGCAGAATGCGAGGATGCAAAAAAGGACACCACCGGCGGCTGCCCCGATATTCTTCAACCGAGAAATCCTTCACCCGAAATTATTCATATGCCCTTGGATTCCGGCACGCGACTTCCCTATTATGAAAAGGATGAGCCTAATACGCTGAACGCCTCCTGCTTTGCGACGCAGAGCGCCCTGATTGCGATCAATGAGGAGGGAAAAACGCTCCCCGCAGGAGACTACACCGTAACCGTTGAGGTGATCGGACTCATGAGCGGCAAGGTGCTGAGGGAGCATGCCGTGACGGTGCATCTCATCGACGCAGAGCTTCCCGAAAGCGATCTCATGTACACCAACTGGTTTCACTACGATGCGCTTTCCGACATCACGCACACCCCCGTTTGGAGCGATGCATTTTTTGACCTTTTGGAAAAATATGTGCGCAATTCCGTCAAAAATGGAATGAATACTTTACTTTTTCCGACATTTACGCCCCCTCTCGACACCGTGATTGGCGGCGAGAGAATGAACGTTCAGCTTGTAAAGATCGAAAAAAACGGCGGCGAATATCGCTTTGATTTCTCGCTTGCGGAGCGTTTTGTTTCTATGGCAAAAAGGGCGGGAATCAAGACCTTTGAGCATACGCATCTCTTCTCCCAATGGGGCGCGGAGCATGCGATCAACATCTATGCCAATGTGAACGGAGAAGAAAAACGCATCTTCGACTACCAAACCGATGCATCCGACACGGAATACGTTCGTTTCCTTGAAGCTTATCTGCACGCGCTTGCGGACTTTGCGGAAAAGGCGGGAATTGAAAACGATATTCTTTATCACATTTCGGACGAGCCCGTGATGCAGACGATCGAGGGCTATCGCCGCGCCAAGGCCCTGATGCGCTCCATTTTCCCGAATGGAAAATTTGCCGATGCGCTGGATGATTATGCCTTCTACAAGGAGGGCCTCGTTGAGATCCCGATCGTTGACGTGGCGAGCATTGAAAACTATGACGGCAGATGCGACAGCCTGATGCTCTATTACACGGGCGGC
>JAZQWS010000324.1:0-14084 GCA_045632465.1 Eubacteriales bacterium | reverse complement strand
GTTACCCATGCCAAGGAAAGCAAAGCCGTTTTTGTTGCACCAGATCTGGTAGCCGTAGCCCTGCGAGGTAATGGCCTCAAAGCCGCTCTCGTTGCAATCGCGAAGCGGCGAGGTTGCTTCCTTGATATAAGCCTCGTTCATGATGTACTTGCCGTCCACAGTGCCGCCGTGCATCAAAAAGCGCGCAAAGGATGCCATATCGCGAGGCGTGCAAACGAGGGCGCTGTCTGCCCAGCTGTCACCGCCGCGCGCCTTGAGGATCGTTGCGGTCTTAAACGTGCCGAGGTGGCAGAAAACCTTCTCGTAAAGATAATCAAACAAGGACTTGCCGCTCACTCTTTCCACCAGCGTGCCGAGGATCTGCGATCCCGCGCTGTCGTAATACCAGGTCGTTCCCGCAGGCTTCTCCGCCTTATTGAAGGCATAGTAATTCTGCACGCGATCCTTCGCCTGCGAGCTGAACCAATAATCCCACTGCGTGGTTGCGGTGGTCATCGTCAGCATCTCGCGCACGGTTTGGTTGCGCATATATTCCGTGGGAACAACGTCCAGCTCACCCTTGAAATAATCGTAAACCTTATCATCCAGCGCAAGCTTTCCTTCTTCAACAAGAAGACCGATGGCAATTCCAACGTAGCTCTTCGTCTGCGAATACATTCTGTGGCAAAAATCCTTATCAAAGGGCTTCCAATACGCCTCTGTGAAGATCTTATCATCCTTGGCGATCAGCATGCCGTGCGTGACGAGACCGCTATCCTCCAGATATTCCAAAAATTCCAGAATGCGGCTACTCTCAATACCGCAGGATTCCGGCGTTACATTTTTAAACATAACCGTTTTCTCCTTCAAAATAATAAAGACTGCCGAACGTATCCGACAGCCCTTATTATATACTTTTATTTTTCGATTGTCAAGCCTTCGGATGCTTTTTCGCTTCTAAATTCAAAAGCCGAGCAAATTATTTCGCGCGCGCGATGAATTCGCCCTCATACGTGTGAAGAAAATCCTCCGCAGCCTTCACGGCGCTGACAACCACGAGATCGGAATTTTTAAAGGAAAAGATCAGCGTGAGATTACCGAAATAGCGGTCAATGATACGAACGCGGATCAAAAGCTTCTGCTCCTCCCGCCACGCGGCCGCCGAAGCGCACTGATAGAAAAATCCCTTTGTGCAAACGCCGCCCACCTCGCTCGAATAGCCCTCCTCGGGAAACGTTGTGAATCGATTTTCGCACATATTAAATGGCAAGATCTTGGCGCCTGTTTTATTGACATAACGGAGCTCTCCGCCGATTTCTCCATCGAAATGCAAAGAAAACGTTTCAATCCCAAGCTTGTTTTCATCCGCAACGAAGGTTTTTTCTTGAATTTGATCCGCAAACGGAACGTATTTTTTTCCGGTGATAGAAGCAAGCTTGCGGGAATTCAAAAAATCGCAAAGCTTCTTATATACCTCGGGATTTTCGGGAAGGGGCGCGTCCTTCTGATGCTTTGCCACCATATGGCGGAAATTTTGCAGAATCATCAGGCGCGAGGGCGCAAAGCCCTGATTGTCCGCCGTTATAACGAAAACCAATTCCTTCGCGGGGATCACGAGCGTGTCCTGATCTCCCATACCGCGGAAGGCAAATCCATCCTTTTGGCACCAGATCTGATAGCCGTAGCCCTGCGCATTCGCATTTTCAACGCCGAGAATGCAGTTATCGCGCAAGGGTGAGGTTGCCTCGCGCAGATACTCCGCGTTCATGATATATTTTCCGTCCACCGTTCCCTCGTGCATCACGAAGCGCGCGAAGGAAGCCATATCGCGAGGCGTGCAAACAAGGGCGCTGTCTCCCCAGCTGTCACCACCGCGTGCCTTCAGGATCGTTGCAGTCTTGAAGGTGCCGAGATGGCAAAAAACCTTCTCTTGAAGGTAATCAAAAAGCGGTTTGCCCGCGAGGCGCTCCGCCAGCATACAAAGCACCTGCGATCCGCCGCTATCGTAGCGCCATGTGGTTCCCGAGGGCTTCTCTGCCTCATTATAAGCAAAATAATGCTCCGCGCGGTTTTTCGCACCCGAGGTGAACCAAGGAACGTATTTCGTGGTTGCCGTCGTCATCGTCAGGGTTTCGCGCACCGTTTGCTCCCTGAGATATTCAGAGGGGATCACGTCCAGCTCATCCTTGAAATAATCGTAGATCTTATCGTCCAGCGAAAGCTTTCCTTCCTCCACGAGAAGTCCGATCGCGATCGAAACGTAGCTTTTCGTTTGCGAATACATTCTGTGGCAAAAATCCTTATCAAAGGGCTTCCAATAGGCCTCGGCGAAAATCTTATCGTCCTTCATCATAAGAATGCTATGCGTTGTCAGCCCCGAATCCTCCAGATACTCTAAAAAATCAAGAACTCTGTCGCTCTCAATACCACAGGATTCCGGTGTTACATTCTCAAACATAACCTTTTCTCCTTCAAAATAATAAAGACTGCCGAACGTATCCGACAGTCCTTATTATATACTTTTCGCCCTTTCTTGTCAAGCCTTGCGCTGATCTTTCTTCTCATGGAAGAAGCGATCAAAGAAGAGATGCGAAAGCACGGAAAGCGCGATCAGCGCAATGCCGCACAGATCGGTGACTCCGTCCGGCATAATGAGAAGCAGGCCGCCTATAGCGAAGAGAATCGTTTCCCAGATCTTGTTCTTGTGAATGAAGAAATTTTCCAGCGCGGCGGAAAGCGAGAAGCATCCGAGAAGAGAGGTCAGAAGAATCTGAACTACCTTGAAGAAATGCGCCTCATAGCCTTCGCAAACAAGGAGAAGATCCGGATTCAATGCAAAGATATAAGGAATAACAAACGCCGTGATGGCAAGCTTCGTGGCGTTCACGCCGGTGCGAAGCGGATTGGAATCCGCGATGGCCGAGCCCGCATAGGCCGCGAGTGCCACGGGCGGCGTGATATCCGCAACGATACCGAAATAGAAAACGAACATATGCGCCGCCAGAACGGGGATACCCATACCCGTCAGGATCGGAGCGGTCGTGGTTGCCATGATGATATAGTTCGCGGTTGTGGGAACGCCCATACCGAGAACAATGCAGGCCAGCATCGTTAAGAAAAGCGCAAGAAGGATACTGCGGCTTGCGAGCGGAACGATGGTGGTAACGAGAGTTGCGCCCAGGGCCGTCAACGTCACAACGCCGGAGATAATTCCCGCGATCGCGCAAGCCACCGAAACGCCGATCGAATTCGTGATGCCGCCCTCAAAGGCCGCAAGCGAGGTCTTAAAATCCAGCTTTGCGCCGCGGGTAAAGATACTGCAAACAACCGCCACCGCCATAGCCGCAAAAACGAATTTTCCGTGCCAGAAGGTGCCGATCGCACCGACGGCATTCAATACGTAATAAAGTCCGAGAACGGCGGCGGGGATCAGGGGAAGGCCGATCGCGCGAAGCAAAACGGTCTTGGCCTCCTTCGTTTTATAAGAGCCGCCGAAGCGCGCCTTGGAGATATGCGGATCAAAGAGATTCACAACGAGGGCGCAAAGGATCGCATAGCAGGCGCTCATGCCCGAGGGGAAATAGTTCATGCAGATCACGAGAACCACCACAGGCAAAAGCAGATATCCCTTTGAAAGAAGAAGCTTAAAGAAGCTCGGAAGCGTTTCCTTGGGAAGTCCCTTCAAGCCGCGCTTCTTGGCCTCCAGATGCACCATGATGAAAATACCCGCAAAATAGAGGAAGGCAGGCAGGATCGCGGCGATCGCGATCGTGGCATACGAAATGCCCGTGATCTCCGCCATAAGGAAGGCCGCCGCGCCCATGATGGGGGGCATGATCTGGCCGCCGGTGGAGGCCGCCGCCTCAACCGCCGCGGCAAATTCGGGCTTATAGCCCGTTTTTTTCATAACGGGAATGGTCACGCTGCCGCTTCCAACGGTGTTTGCCACCGAGCTTCCCGAATACATTCCCTCCAGCGCGGAGGAAATAACCGCCACCTTGGCAGGGCCGCCCGCAGAAGAGCCGGCAATGGAATTGGCAAGATCCACGAAGAACTGGCCGATGCCCGTTTTTTCAAGAAACGAGCCGAGAATGATGAAGAGAATGATAAAGTTTACACAAACGTCAATCGGCGTTGAAAAAATACCGCCGGACGCATTGAAGAAGAGCTCGTAGCAGAAATTGCGGAGCATGGTTTTCGGATTTTTGGAAAGATAGATCAGCGCGTACACCATAAATCCGCCCGCTACGAAAAGGATCGGAACGCCAACCGCACGGCGGCATCCCTCGATCAGAAGCACGAGCGCCAGAATGGCGATCACGATCTCCAGCGTTCCGATTCTCTTTCCGATCTCCACCAGATAATTGCGGCGAAGCACGGGATAAAGATAGGTGAAAAGCACAAGGCCGATCAAAACAAAATCATACCAAGGAACGTAGTTTTTGATCTTCGTCTGCTTCTTATAAAGAGGAAAGGTAATATAAACAAAAACAAGAATGATACCGACGAAGAGAGGCTTGGAAAGCTCACCCGGCAGGGTGAACACCAAGGAAAGCGCCATCATAAAGAGCGCGGCAAGAATCTTACCGTACTTCAAAGCGGCGGCGCGCCATCCGTCAAACACGCGGACGTTGGACTCTCGGTCCACCTCCTTCATGATCTCCTCGGCGGATTTTTGATGTAAATTTTCGTTTTGCAAGAAAAGGACCTCCTAACTGAGAACAAAATGATACGAGGCAGGGCGAAAAAATGCCGTGCCTCGTAAAAGAGGGTACGCTTGGAATTACTTCGCGTAGCCGTAAAACTCGGCGAAGGACAGGCTCGTGCCGTTATCCGCATTGTAATCTGCGAGATACTCCTCGTAGTAGCGCATTGCGCCTGCATGAACGGGAGCAACACCGATACCGAGCAAAGCAGTCTTGATATCCATTGCCTTACCGGTTGCATGCGCGGAAGCGATCGCCGCCTGGTTTTCCCAAAGCGCCTTGGTCATTTCGTAAACGAGATCCTCGTCAATATCCTCTGCAACGATGTAGGTTGCCTTTACCGCGATGGTAACGGCGGGAGCATCTGCCGCAATGGAGTTCGGATAATGTGCATTCGTGATCTCAGCGCGAACGTAATGAGGATACTGCGCGGTCAAAGCGGCGATCTGATCCTCGGGGATCGAAACTGCAACCATCTCCACGTTAGAAGCATCCAGCTCGGTGATCGCGGTGGTGGGGATACCTGCAGTGAAGAAGAATGCATCCAGCGTTCCTGCCTTGATTGCATCAACGGAAGGACCAACGCCGAGGTTCTGAACCTGAATATCATCAAAGGTAAGACCTGCGGCCGCAAGGATCTGCTCTGCGTTGGTTACAACGCCGGATCCAACGTCACCGATCGAAACTCTCTTGCCTGCAAGATCCGCAACGGTCTTGATGCCGGAGGACTTGGAGGCAATGATCTGGCAAACCTCGGGATACACCGTTCCGACAACGGCAAAGGAGGTAATCTTATTGCCCTCAAAGTTATTAACGCCGTTATAAGCATTCAGCATAACGTCGTTCTGAACGATAGCAAACTGCGCATCACCGTCGGCAATCGCCTCGATGTTGGCCTTGGAGCCGCCGGAGGTAACAGCGGTGAACTTCGCGCCGTCCACCTTATCGGTGAGAACGCCTGCCACCGCAGTGGTAAAGCCGTAATACGTGCCCGTAGATCCGCCGGTGCTGAAGGTGTAGGTCTGATCCTCACCGCAGGATACGAGCGCAAAAAGTGCAAGCACTACCGCAAGCGCAAGTGCGGCAATTCTTTTAGAAACAGAAGTCATTTTTACAATCTCCTTTTTAAAAATATAGTGTTATTATATAACAGAGTTGCAAAAATGTCAATAGTTAACGCAAAATTCGCAAAAATTAACGCAGTTTTTGCAATTTCGATGATGGATTCTTGCATTATCCCGCCTTCTCCGAGGAAAAATGCAAGAAAACATGCAAAACGCTTTTTTCTGCAATTCTTTTGTTTCTCTTGATTTTTCTTTTATTTTATGATAAAATAAAATGATATGAAACACGCTGCGGCGAAAAACGGAGGACTTATGTTCGAAAATCTCTTCCCCCTGCTTGAAAAATACAACCGCATCATCATCCACCGCCACCAGAATCCGGACGGAGACGCGCTTGGCGCACAGCTCGGTCTTTACCATCTTATTAAAGAAAACTATCCAAAAAAGGAAGCTTTCGTCGTTGGTGACGGAAGCCGACGCTACGGCTTTATGCTGGAGGGCAAGGAGATGGACACCGTTGAAGACGGCGCCTACAGAGATGCGCTGGCCATCGTGCTGGATACCTCCGCCTCTGCTTTGATTTCGGACGACCGATACAAGACCGCCGCCGAAAGTGCGCGCATTGACCACCATATATTCTGCGAAAAAATCTGCGGCACCGAAATTACGGACACCTCCTTTGAGAGCTGCGCGGGCATGATCGCCGCGCTGGCACAGGAAGGCGGATGGCGCGTTTCGAGCGCGGCCGCCAAGGCGCTCTACACCGGCATGGTGACCGATTCGGGCCGCTTCCGCTACGATTCCACCACGGCAAAAACCTTTGCGCTTGCATCCTTTTTGATGCAAACGCCCTTTTCCACCAATGATATATATAAGAACCTTTATTCGGACGATCTCGCCAACGTGAAGCTGCGCGCGCACTTTGTTTCCAAAATTCAGGTTACCGAGGCGGGCGTTGGTTATATCTACACCACCCTCGAGGAGGCCAATTCCCTTCCGGCCGACACCTTTACGATCTCGCGCGGCATGGTGAACACCATGAGCGATATCCGCGGCATTGACACGTGGGTGAACTTCACGGAGACCGAGGGCGGCGTTTTGTGCGAGATCCGCTCCTCGGCGCATAACATCAACCCCGTTGCCACCAAGTGGGGCGGCGGCGGCCATAAAAAGGCCAGCGGCGCAACCTTAAAATCCCGCGAGGATGCCATGGCACTCCTTGCCGATCTTGACCAAGTGAACAGAGAGGGAACCTACGATGATTGAGAAAATGCAAAGTATTATTGACAAAATAGAGGAATATCAGAAGATTATCATCTTCCGCCACTTCCGCCCGGACGGCGATGCCGTTGGCTCAACAAAGGGACTTCAGAGAATTCTGAAGCTCTCCTATCCCGAGAAGGATATTCGCCTGATCAACGCGGATATGTCGGATTATCTTGCCTTTCTCGGCGGCGAGGATGCCCCCGTGGAGGATGATTTTTACAAGGACGCTTTGGCCGTTGTGATCGACACGGGAACAACCGACCGCATCTCCAACAAGAAGTTTGCGCTCTGCCGCGAGATCGCAAAGATCGACCACCATATTGACGATAAGCCCTACGGCGATGCCGCATGGATCGAGGAGGAGCGCTCCTCCTCCTGCGAGATGATCGCGCATTTTTACAACACCTTCAAGGATCGCCTGAAGATCGACAGCGAGGCCGCAACCTATCTCTATGCAGGCATGGTGACCGATTCGGGCCGCTTCCGCTACCGCGACGTTTCGGGCGACACGATGCGCCTTGCGGGCATGCTTCTTGACGTTGGCGTTGACACCGACAAACTTTACGCCAATCTCTACATGAAGGATCTGCACAACTTCCGCTTCCAATCCGCAGTTTACAAGAAAATGAAGATCACGGAAAACGGCGTTGCTTACCTCCACGTGACCAAGCGGATGAAGAAGAAATTCGGCCTCACGAACGAGGATGCCAGCGCCTCGGTTTCGCACCTTGATTCCATCAAGGGCTCGCTGATCTGGCTCGCCTTTATTGACAGCGACGACGGAAAAACCCGCGTTCGCCTGCGCTCGCGCTTCGTTGAGGTGCACGACCTTGCCACCAAGTATCACGGCGGCGGCCACGCCTGCGCCAGCGGCGCAACCGTTTATTCCAAAGCGGAGCTGAAGGCTCTCGTTGCGGATGCCGACGCGCTTCTCAAGGAATATAAGGAGACACATACAGACTGGATATGAAGGTTCTGATTACGAATGACGACGGCATTTTTGCCCCCGCCCTTCCCTCCCTCGTTGCCTTTGTGCAAAGCTTTGCAAGCGAGGTTACTGTGATTGCGCCCAAGGTGGAGCAAAGCGGCATGAGCCACGCCATTGATTTTACTCGCCCGATCGAGATCAAGGAGGTCAGCATTGCACCCGGCGCAAAATGCTACTCGATGGACTCCACCCCCGCGGATTGCGTTCGATTTGCCATCCTCGGTATGAAGGAAAAATTTGACCTCGTGATCTCCGGCATCAACCGAGGCTATAACCTCGGCGCAGATATCGTTTATTCGGGAACGGCGGCCGCCGTTTTCGAGGCGGCGCGTCTCGGTGTTCGCGGCGTTGCGCTCTCCACAGGCTTTGATGATTTTGCGCCCGCATTCGCATCTCTGCCATCGCTCCTTACCTTTTTCAAAAGCAATCGTCTGCTGGATGCACACGGATGGTTCAACGTGAACCTGCCGCAAAGCGAGGCCAAGGGCATCCGCATCACGCGCCAGGGCGGCATTTATTTCACCGATGAATTTAAGCAAACCTCCCCCGAAATATACGAGCAGTTCGGCGAGCCTGCAAGGCAAACCGACCTCGATCCCGAGGCGGATATCATCGCGCTGAACGAGGGCTATATCTCCGTAACGCCGCTCTCCCCATCGCGCACGGATTTTTCCGCTATCGAGCGGCTGAAGAAGGCAGGGATTTGACTTCTTCCCACACCCCCTCCGATCCTCCTTTTTTTGCACAGCGAAGGAGAACGAGGGGGATTTTTATATAAAAAACTCCGTTCTTGTCTGTTCCATGATGGAATAAACAAAGACGGAGCTTTATTTTTATGCTGTTTTTTGGTATTTTCCGAATCAAGCGGCAAAAAACCGCTTCGTGTACACTTCGGGAAGGATAAAAACAACGGAGGCCACGTTTTTATACTGAGAAAGCGAACCGAAATACACGTCAACGTATGGCGTTGGGTTGTAATTATACTTACTGGAGATCGCGCCGCCGCCCGTTATATTACCAAACATTTTGCCCCAACCACCGAAGTAATTCAGATATTCCTGAAAATCGTTGTAATGGTTATAGGTATAGAAAACGTGCTGCTCTCCCGGCTCCAAAACACCGTCGCCATCGAGATCCGATTTGCCGTAAACGATGCGTGCCGCGCCGCGCGTGATGGTGGAGCCATCGTTGTAAATGCGGCTTGCATAGGAGGGATCGCAATCCGTTCCCGTTGTTCCGATGTCAATCTCCATATAGCGCAGGCTTCCGCCGCATCCCGAAATATTGGGAAGCTCGGGCTCATAAGGATAGCGGCTCGTGCTACCCGAAAAATAACTGTGATTCAAGCGCAGATACTTGCCCCAAGCGCTATAGCTCGGATCGCCATCCTTACCCTCGGTATAGTTGGCAGGCACGTCACCAAAGGCAAAAACGTACGCCGCAACCTCCTCCAGCGTGATGTAAGCGCCGCCGTAATACACGGTGAAGACCGCATCGCCATATGCATCCACAACGGTATAGGAAAGATCGTTATCCGAATAATAGGTTTCGGTATTGCGCAGATATTTTCCATTCACCATCGGTTGATAGGACGAAATCTGCGGTGCTTGATCCGGCGTTTCCAAAGCACCCGACATCAAGGAATGAAGGCTGCGATAATAAGCATCCCAATAGCTCGTGGCAGGTTTGTAATTTTGATAAAAGGCATAAGCGCTGACGTTTTTGTACGGATCATGGATCGGGCTTGCCTCGCCCCCAATCGGAGCGCTCTCCTCCACCACGCGCACCTGCACGCTATCGCGAAGCCCCGCAATCTCGGCACGAACCTCGGAAAGCCCCAGGCGAACGCCAAGAATGCATCCATCCTCGGTCACCATGATCTTATCGTTGGTGGCGCTCCAGGTGATATGCGCGGCATCCGCCTCGCTGAGATTGGTCTCTAACTTATGCTCGCCATTCAGCTCAACCTCAATGTATTCGTCACCAAGAATGGAAAAGCTCTCGATCTGCGGCGTGCCGCCACTCGGATTTTCGCAAGAAGCAAGCGAAAAAAGCAACAGAAGCGAAAGAAGAAACGAAATAATTCCTGCCTTGATTTTTTTCATAAAACCAATCTTTCTTTGAAGCGTAACGCATTTTTCGCGCCTCGCTTCTTTATTACATTCTAAAGATAACACTTCCCGCCACCTCGGTGGCGGGAAGATCTATTATTTTTTCTTAAATTCAGCTCTCTACAACCTTATAAACATCAAACTTATAGGTGTAGCCGGAAGAACTGCTACCGGTAAGAGTGGAAGTCTTGTATCCTCTGAATTTATAGGCACTGCCGTGATTAGATGCAAGCATTACAGTATCAGATCCGGTGCCTGCAAAGATGAACTTGCCGCCCTCAACGGAAACCGCCCACATATATGCAGTTGTCGAGGTTTTGATACCATTAGTATTACCACCGGAAGGAGCAAGATATTTACCATTTGAATCCTGCAGAGATGCCTTGCCATCCTTCACAGTAATCGTAATAAACGCATTCTGCGGATCCACAAGCGTACCATTCTGAACTACAGGCTGAACAGCGAGTACCCACTTACTACTATCATAAACAGTAGGTGCATATCCTTTCGCTGTTATCAGCACATACGTACCGTCAGTAAGCTGATCAATCGCATCGATCTTCTGATAAGTCGTGACAGAACCCATGTTCGCTTCACATACATCACACAAAGAATCGCCGTCATCATCTACATGCTCTCCCGTAGCCGCCATAGTAGATCCTATACCGGAAAGGCCGCAAGCGCAGGTATAAATAGCATGACCGTTATCCTTGCAGGTTGCAGTCGTGGTTTCTACAAAGGCATGCGTATGATCAGGATCCGAAGGATATACAGCGATCGACTTAACGCGAATCTGCGCCGCAAGAGCGGAAGAGGTGAAGGTGGTAGTAGGTGTTACCAGATAAATCGTTACAACGCCGCCTTCACGGGTCACAAACGCGCCATCGAGGTTAACGCCATCCAATCCCTTAATGTAGTCACCGTTATTCATTTCATCCAAAGTAAGAACGATCTTCGACATTGCATACTTGTACTGAACAGTAAAGATCGAACTCTTATAGAAACGTGCAGCATACGACGAATTGGTATTGTTATAGCAATCGTTGCTTGAATCGGCCTTGGAGTTAATGACCACAACGCCATTTGCCTCATGCTTCATCTGGGTGGTACTATACTCGGTACGAGTGGTGCTACCCATCATATTGATCTCACCAATAAAGAGCTCCTCACAAACGCTGCAATAGCCCTTATTTTCCTCGTCCTTATGACCGGAAGCATCCTTTTCGTCATCAACGTAAGAATCGCCGCAAGAGCAGGTGTACGTAGTATAGCCGGGCTCGGTGCAGGTGGGAGCCTTTACGTCAGGCACGTAGTTGTGCTGATGGTCAGGAATACCACATACATCGCAAACGCCGTCTACATAGTTATGGCCATTTGCTTCAACCTCAGTGTCCGTGTAGGAATCGCCGCACCACTTGCAGGTGTGGGTGGTGTAACCGCCTGTCGTGCAACCGGGCTCAGTTACAACTGCCTCATAGTCATGCTGGATCCAGCCGCTCTTGAGCTGAGCCTGCGTGCTGTAATAACCGATTACACCCCAAACAGTGATCTCATCGCCAACAGCAGGCTTAACAGCAAAATCGCCGTACTTATCTCCACCGTCAATCGCGTAAACGCCATAAACGTAGAGAGAATTCTCGCCATCGGTGAGGTACATATTTCCGTACGTAGCGTTCGCAATGGATTTGATCGTACCGGTGATGTAGTACTTGCCGGGAGTGTAGGTATTGTGCGCATAAAGCTTACCGAGCATGATCGCCTGCTCGATGGTAAGAACAGAGTTTGCTTCGGGAACGAACTTCACGGTACAACCATCGAAGTCGCACTGGAAGTTGCCATCTGCATCCACGTGGTCAACCACGCCAACAGGAGTATCGGTGTAGTTATCGCCGCAGTCCTCGCACTCGTGGTAGGTGTAACCCTCTGCGGAGCAGGTGGGAGCTACAACGGTATCTGCGTAGTTGTGCGCAATCTCGTCAACGTAGGTATCCTTCATGGAATGGCCGCAGGGGCAGAAATGCTCGGTATAACCCTTTGCGGTACAGGTGGGAGCTACAACGTTCTCAGAAGTATAAACGTGCTCATGAGGCGTTGCCGAAATCGTGTAAAGTCTTACAACATAGTTGCCGTCCTTCGCAGCATAATCTGCGTGAGAAACGGAAAGGGTGTTGTACGTGCCGTACGTACCAAGGTAGTAAACGTTGCCGCTGGGTGCTCTGTAAACAAGGGTGTTCAGAGACTCGTCAAACACGAGATACTCAACAGGCATCAAGGTGGTCAGCTCAAGGCTTCCCTTCTTGCCCTCTGCATCGCGCTCGTAGATGCGGATATAGGTCTTAACGCCCTCTGCATCGTAGAAGTAAAGTCTTCTGCCGAGCTCGTTGAATTCCTCAAGATATACCTTTACGCAATCGAGAGGAAGAAGATCGGTTGCAAGATACCAAGCGGAGGAAGCGGTCTTACCGTTGAAGTAAATTACCTGACCAAGAGCCTGCTGATTGAGACCAAGGTAATATGCCTCGCCAATCACGGGATTGCCGATAAGAACATTATAGATTCTAACGTCCTGTCCACACTCATCGCAGAACTTATCATCGTTCTGGTCAACGTGCTCTACCATATCAACGAAATCAGAGAGATAGGTATCGCCGCAGATGCAGACATAAACGGTGTAGCCCTTTTCGGTACAGGTGGGCTCAACAACCTTGCCAGCCTCATATGCGGGATGACCGATGTGAGTAGGCATATAGAAATGAGAAACAAAGCTGGTGGATGCGAAGGAAACATTGGAAACAGAGAAGGTTTCAAAGTTGTTATAAGTACCGATGTAGTACTTCTCGCCGGACTCAGCCACATGAACCATAGTCTGCAGAGCTGCATCGTAAACGAAGTATTCATTGGGAATCTCGGTTACAAGAGCAAGGCTGCCCTTCTTGTTCTCGGCATCTCTTTCATAAACGCGGATATAAACCTTGCCTGCCTCGAGAGTCTCAAAATAGATTCTGTAAGCACCGGCAACGCCCTCAACCGCTTCAAGGAAAACTCTGAGGTCTGCCTTCTCAGCGGACTTCTCGGTTGCAAGATAGTAATCCTTATCTGCGGTCTTACCGTTGAAGAAGAGGTTATGGCCAAGATTGCCCTGTGCAAGGCCAAGGAAGTAAGGAAGGCCAACGGAGGGAGCGGCTACAACGTTGTAGTACTCCATATCAATGCCGCATCCGTCGCAGATCTTGTCTGCATTCTCGTCCTTATGGCCGATAGCGTCTACGTAGGTATCCTTGTAGGAATCGCCGCACTCGCACTTATGCTCGGTGTAGCCATCTGCGATGCAGGTGGGAGCTACAACGGTTTCAGTGTAAGCATGCTCGTGAGGAGGTGTGGGCGTTTCGCCGCCCTCGTTGCCACCTTCGTTGCCGCCTTCGTTGCCGCCTTCGCCGCCGACCTCATTCTTAACGTAGAGGCCGGAAACAAAGCTGGTGGATGCGAAGGAAATATTGGAAACGGAGAAGGTTACGTAGCTGCTGTAAGTACCAAGGTAATACTTCTCGCCGGTTTCAGCGGTGTGGATCAAAGTATTGTAAGTAGAATCAAAAGTGAAATACTCTGCGGGAGCAGAAGTAACAAGCTCAAGGCTTCCCTTCTTCTCGTCGGGAGTACGCTCCCAAACGCGGATGTAGGTCTTAACACCCTCGTTCATGAAGTAGAGGTAATAGCCACCCTCAACGCCCTCAACAGCCTCGAGGTATACAAGCACAGCGGCCGTATCATCCTCGGTGGATGCAAGACGGTAGGTAACGGTTTCGCTCTCGGTAGCACCTACGAAATAAAGGAGCTTCTGGAGAGAATTCTGGTTGATGCGGAAATAGTAAGCAGTTCCAACCGCGGGAGCAGTTACAAGCGTAAATGCCTCGGTGGTCTCGCCGCCTTCGTTGCCACCCTCGTTTCCGCCCTGGTTGCCGCCGGACTCGCC
>JAZQWS010000323.1:0-7816 GCA_045632465.1 Eubacteriales bacterium | reverse complement strand
AATACAAGGGGAATGAGCTTGATGAAGGTTGCGGATACCTGGAACTTACCTGCAAGCTTGGGAGAAAGCGCGTTCAGCGCGTAGCCCGCAACGAGGTAGAAGCCTGCAAGTGCAAGATGCAGATCGCTCGTGGGATCCCAGCCGAAGAGCTGCACGGTGTACTGTGCGCTGATCCAGGCAAGAGTGGAGGTCAGGGTGGGATAGTAGATGAAGGTCATGAACCAGCCAACGAGGTAAGCGTAAACGCTACCGCAGGTTGCCTCTGCATAGTCAACCAGACCGTTTACTCGCTCGTACTTCTGTGCAAGCATCGAGAAAACGTAAGAGCAGATGACCATGATCGCGCCAACTGCGCCAACCGTCAGCAGGGACATTGCCATGCTACCGTTGTTGTTCGTCAAAACCTTGCCGGCCTTGAAGAATACACCGGAACCGATAACCGTGCCGACAACCATGGCGATGGCGGTAATCAGACCGTACTTTTTTGTGAGTTTGGATTCCATTTTTGTTTCTCCTGTTTTTTTATGAAAAATTCTCTTGGAATGAAGAGATAAGGGGAAGGGGGGTGAAATTGATAAAAAT
This sequence comes from Eubacteriales bacterium, assembly GCA_045632465.1. Classification (GTDB taxonomy): domain Bacteria; phylum Bacillota; class Clostridia; order Oscillospirales; family CAG-272; genus UBA1740. The sequence goes on along the minus strand of JAZQWS010000323.1, from coordinate 7,234 downwards.
ACAACGAAGTCTTTGTGCAAAGTATGAAAATGATTTGATAATACTTTGTTCACAATAACGAGAAAAAATAAAGCAAAAGCGGGAATATAAGCAAAATAGGCACCGAATCGGTGCCTATTTTAGTGGTGACTCGTACGGGAATCGAACCCATGTTTCAGCCTTGAGAGGGCCGTGTCTTAGCCGCTTGACCAACGAGCCGCATTGCCTTTGCTCGACTATTATATCAAAGATTTTTCGATTTGTCAAGGGCTTTTGAAAATATTTTTATGATTTTTTTGAAATTTATTGATTTTCCAATTTGGAAATGGTACAATGAAAAGGAATTATGGTCAAATCGTTCCATTATAATATACGTAAAAACGCATTTATATAACACAAAGGAGAAATCAGGATGGATCTGAATGCATTAAACCCCGAGGTGCGCGCCGTTTTGCTCTTGGATAAGGGTATCTCGCAGCGAGAGAGTCGCTTTCCCGAAGCGAGAGCCGTTTTCGTTCTTTCGGGAGATCTCGCGATCGACTGTGCGGGAGAGGTAACGCATATGCGCCCGAACGCGTTTTGCTATCTGCCGCCCTATTGCCCCTTTGCGGCGAAAAGCAAGCACGTGCGCGCCGTTGTGGTGCGCTTTCTTCCCGTTTTCGGCACAGAGCCGATCGAGGAGGAGGCAAGCGCGCTTTTTGTGGAGGATATGGCGAATGAGCGCGATACCTTCCTGCGTATGTGCGATATCTATAACAGCTCGGCCTCGGATGCCGCGCCCCGCCTTTCGGCCATGCTGAAGCTGCTTTTGCTCGGCGCACTCGTCACGGAAGGGGAGGATGCGCTTCCCGCCGCCATGGCCGCCAATCTGGATTCCTATATCCGCGATAATATGGCAGACGAGATCTCCAATACCGAGCTTGGTGCGGTTTTCGGCTATCATCCCTTCTACGTCAGCCAGATGCTCAAAAAGAAGCTTGGTATTACCTTGAAGCAATACGTGATCGCCTATCGCCTGCGCATTGCGCGCTCGCTTCTTGAAACCACGGAGAAAACAACCGCGGAGATCGCGGAGCTCACGGGATTTACGGATGCCTCCTATTTCACAAAAACCTTCAAGTCCACCTTTGGGCAAACGCCGAAGGATTATAGGAACGAGCATAAGATCGAAAACATATAAATGCAAATAATAGTTGTCATATTAAGGAAAATTTATGAAAAAGAATGAAGTGATTCGCCTCGAAATTGAGGATCTCAATAATCTTGGATTTGGCGTTGCGCACGTGGAGGGAAAGGTTGTTTTCGTCTCGGGTGCTGTGATGGGAGACGTGGTGATGGCGCAGATCATCAAAGTGAATGCCTCCTATTGCGTTGCCATACTCAAGGAGCTTCTTGTGCGCTCGCCGCAACGTGCGGAGGGCAGATGCCCTTATCCCGCCTGCACGGCCTGTGCCTATAAAAACATCGGCTACGAAAGCGAGCTGAAAACCAAGGACGCCAACGTTGCCGCCACCTTCAAAAAGGCGGGACTTCCCGAAATCGAGATTCTTCCCGTTGCCTCCACGATGCAAACCGAGGGATATCGCAATAAGGCGCAGTACCCGATCGGAAAGGACGCAAAGGGCAATTTTGCGTTTGGCTTCTATGCCCCGAAGAGCCACACCGTGAAGGAGGCCGCCGCTTGTCCGCTTCAGCCGAAGATCTTCGGCGAGATCTTAGAGCTTCTGCGCGCCTTTTTTAAGGAAGAGGATCTTTCTGTATATGATGAAAAGAGCGGCAAGGGGCTTTTGCGCCACGTATATCTGCGCCGCGCTGAGGCAAGCGGCGAGGTGCTTTTAACGCTTGTTATCAACGGTAGCACCCTCCCTTGCGAGGAGAGACTTGTGCGCCGTGTGCGCGAGGCGTTTCCTGCCGTTATCGGCATTCTTCTGAATGAAAACCGCGAGGATACCAACGTGATCCTCTCGGATACCTATCGCACGCTCTATGGGCAGGATTATATGACGGATGTTTTGTGCGGCGTTTCGCTCAAAATCGCGCCCGGTGCGTTTTATCAGGTCAACCGTCAGGGCGCGGAGCTTCTCTACGGTGAGGCAAAAAAGCTTGCGGAGCTGAAGGATACGGATCTTCTTTTGGATCTCTATTGCGGCACGGGCGCGATCGGCCTCTCTATGGCAAGCGAGGTGCGCGAAGTGATCGGTATCGAGATCGTTCCCTCCGCGGTGGAGTGCGCTAAGCAAAACGCCGCCGCCTCCCATATCAAAAACGCCTCCTTCTTCGTCGGCGATGCCGCCGATGCGGAAAAGATTCTGGAAAAGGCCGAGGCCGCGCGCGGCGAAAAGATCCGCCCCGACGTTGTGATCCTCGACCCGCCCCGCAAGGGATGCGACCAAAAGCTCCTCTCCTTTGTCGCCTCGCTTTCTCCCCGCCGTATCGTTTACGTTTCCTGCAATCCCGATACGCTTGCGCGCGACGTGGCAATCTTGAAGCCGCTCGGATATGAAACCGATAAGGTTCAGCCGGTGGATATGTTTCCTGCGACGGGGCATGTCGAGTCCGTCGTGTCTTTGACACGCGGATTCGACGTCGATATGCGCCGCTGACGCGTCGCTCGATATACGCTACGCGTTCGATATGGCGCTGAAGCGCTCGATATGCCCTGCGGGGCGTAAAGAAAAGGCGCAATCGACTTCTTGTTGCGAAGCAACATATCGAATTTCGAACGCAGTGAGAAATATATCGATTGCTCGCTAAGCGAGCAAATATCGAGTTGCGAAGCAACATATCGATAAAAAAGAAAGGATATAGATCAAAATGACTGAAGCCAAGAATCAGCTCCGCGAGGATGCTATTGAATTTGCAATTCAAATATCCGATTTATGTGATGATATTAAGGGGTGTTATGATTATGTGCATCAGTTAATTCGTTCATCTTCGTCCGTGGGGGCAAATATTCACGAGGCGAAATATGCACAGAGCAAAGCCGATTTTATAAGCAAGCTGGAAATATCTTTAAAAGAATGTTCGGAAACGGAATATTGGCTTGAACTGATATTCAGAAAAGGCAAAATATCTGAACCAACCTATAAGGATTTAAGAAACAAATGCGGTTCAATTAGGCGTAGGCTCATCTCCTCCATCACCACTGTTAAATCCAAAATGAACGGACAACAGTGATTTTAAGCAAAACTCAAAGCTCTCATTTATAGCAGTAATGCTTAACATATCGAAAGGGCTCGGAAAGATAAGATGTTTTATTACACTATGTCAAATACGGCAGACACGATCGTCTTTCAAAGGGCAGAGAAGATTTTAGACGAGAAGCTGTATGGATTTCTAAAGAAAAAGATTTTGATAGATGTTGACGGTTCAGCCTTTTTAGAATACTGTAAGTTTAAGGAAACGATAACATTGTCAAATGATGCTTATGTTGACGCTGTTTTGATTGATTCAACTATAAAATTGGATTTTTTGAACGGTATAGCACTAATTGTATACGAAGAATGAGACTTTTTATAGTTGCACCCCCCGTTTTTGACCGATTTTGAGACTTTTTGGAGTCTTAACCTATGTTGAAAGTTTGTTTGTCTGACGCGAAAATAATCTAAATCCAAAGCCAACAACATAATTGATAATATGAAAGATAATTTGAATGATATTGTAATCGTGGAAAGCGATCCAATTCCGAATAAAACGCCAACGGATGTGCGCAACTATTTCATCGGACGAAATACCGAAAAAGATTTAGCCGATGCTTTTGTCATTGTGAGCAATAAGTTTTGGTGGGTAGAGGATAACGAATACGACTACGAAGAAGGAACTCCTGAACGTATAGCCGCTTGCGCTATTACCGATGAATGGGGCGCGTTAATGGATGAATACGAGGAAAGAATCTTCGCGATTTTGCGTGACGAAGGGATAAAAATTCCTGAGACAGGGCGAATTAAAGTTTTAGAGCCTTTTATGAAAAGAAATGGATACATTGATGGAAACGGTTGGTGGATTGCAGATGAGAAATCTGAATAACGATCATAAATACGCGAGCATAAAGCAAGGATAAGGGGAGCTTTTTAGGTGTTCCGCATGAAAACAAATAACGTAGCTGTATTTTAGAAGGTGAAACGGTATGTGCTTTGAAAAAGAAACCGAGAATATTTACCGCCTGCGCGTTCCCTTCGAGGATCTGTATACCTCGGTGTTTCTGATAGAAGGTGAAGGGGATTATGCACTGGTGGACTCTGCAACGACCGATTCGGACGTAGATGACGTGATCCGCCCCGCGCTAATGGCACGCGGCTTGGATTTTTCGGATATCAAATATTTGATTTTAACGCATCGCCACGGTGATCACGCGGGCGGAAAAGAGCGGATCTCGGAGCATAATCCGAGCATTGCGGTGATCCGCGGGATGCAGGAGCTTCCGCTTTCGGATTTTGAGCTATACGCCTTGCCGGGGCATACCTCGGATATGATTGGAGTTTTGGATCTCGGGAGCGGCTCTCTCATATCGGGGGACGGACTGCAGGGCGCAGGCGTTGGCAAATACCGTTGTTCCTTAGAGAGCGAGACGGAGTATCTGGCCACGATCGAAAGGATTCGCAGGGATACGAGGGTGAAAAATCTCTTGTTTTCCCATGCGTACGAGCCTTGGTATAAGGACGGCGCACTCGGCAGGGATGCGGTGATGCAATGCCTTGCGGATTGCGAAAGATATATAAAAACAAAAAATGGAGAATCAAAATGAAGAATCATTGGGAAGGTAAACTTTGGTATGCCTACGGAACCTCGATGACGAGTGTTGAGGTCGGAAAATTTGTTCCCGTTGTGGCGGAGCTTTCGGGCATGCGCGTGGTGAACAAGGGAATTGGCGGCGGATGCTTAACGCCGGACGGATACGGAAAAGGGAACAATAAGCGCGCCGTGATGAACCTGGAGGACGGCAAGGCCGAGGCGGATCTGATCACGCTGGAGGTTCTTCCGAACGAGGGACGCGTGGTTGGCGATATTTACGATACGGACGACAAGTCCTTCTGCGGCTGCTTTAATCAATGCATCCGCTATCTGCAGGAAAACACGAAGGCGCAGATCGTTGTCATTATTATGATCGGCGGCAACAATCACGAGCCCGACGTGCCCACCGAATCGCGCGGCATCACGCAGTTTGAGTTCGCTGAGGTGATCGAGCGCGTGGCGCATCTAAACGGCGTTCCCGTTATCAATGTATTTTGCGAGGGCGGCTTCGGTTATGCGCGCGTGAAGGAGAGGGACTATCAGATCGACAATATCCATCTGAATGATCTCGGCGGCAAAAATATGGGTAAATTCATCTGGAGCAAGCTCAAGGATATACCCACCTGGGATGCGGAATAAAATAAAACGAAGAGGAAAAATACATGAAGGCTCGTATCATTCAACCGGCCTACACCTTTAACGCAGAGGATCTTGAAAAGAATTTTCGCGGCATGCTCGCGCTGATGGAGGCTTGCAAAGAGCCGCTGGATATTATCGTAATGCCCGAATATTGCGATATTCCCGCCGCTGTAAAGGGACGGGATGCCTACCGCGCATCCATCGCAAAATATAATGCTGCCTTCATGGAGGCGGCGATCGCCATGGCCAAGCGTTGCCATGCGATCACCTTCGTGAACTGTGCTTATACGACCGAGGATGGAAAAATCCGCAACACCACCCACGCCATTGACCGCGAGGGCAACGTTGTCGGTCGCTATTTCAAGGCGCATCCCGCGCCGAAGGAGGATAAGCCCGCAAGCATTGGCGGAACGGAGATGGATAGCTCCTATTCCTACCCCGCAGAGCCGCCCTGCGTTTTGGAGATCGAGGGCATCCGCTTCGGTTTTATGACCTGCTATGATTTTTATATGTACGAGGCCTTTGCGCCGCTGGCGCGCGCAGGGGTGGACGTGATCATCGGTTGTTCGCATCAGAGAACGGATACGCACGCCGCTTTAGAGATCATCAACCGCTTCCTTTCTTATAATACGAATGCGTATCTGATCCGCGCCTCGGTTTCTCTCGGAGAGGATTCCCCGATCGGCGGATGCTCCACGGTGATCGCGCCAAACGGCGAGGTGCTCTGCGATATGAAGAGCCATGCCGGCTTTGAAACGGTGGAGATCGACGTTGCGAAAAAATATTACAAGGCCGCAGGCTTCGGCGGTGTCGGAAAGGCTGAAAAGGCACATTATGAATACATCGAGGAAGGGCGCAGACCTTGGATTTACCGCAACGGCGGCGCATCCGTGGTTCTCTTTGACAGTATGATGCCCTATCCCCGCCTTTGTGCGCATCGAGGCTTCAATACGGTTGCGCCCGAAAACAGTATGCCCGCCTTTGGCGCGGCGGTTGCGCTCGGAGCAGAGGAGATCGAATTTGATCTTTGGAAAACCAAGGACGGAGTTCTCGTTTCCTCACATGACAGCACGCTTGAAAGAGTCAGCAACGGAAGCGGAAATATATGGGACTATACCTTGGAGGAGCTTCGCGCTTTGGATTTCGGTGCAAAGCATGGCGAGAAATTCAAGGGGCTTCGCATTCCCACCTTTGAGGAAATCCTCGGTAAATTCGCGGGGCGCGTGATTATGAATATTCACGTAAAGCCCTGGGATAATGGGGAGGATGAGGCGCTTCTTCGCGAGATCTTAGGTCTTCTTCGCCAATACGATTGCGAGCGCCATTGTTATCTGACCTCCCGCTGTGATGCGATGCTTCGGCGAGCAAAGGAGCTATCTCCCTCGGTTGGCATCTGCGTTGGCGCAGGGCACACGCCTTGGCAGATCGTGGATCGTGCGATCGCGATCGGCGCGGAAAAGGTGCAGCTCTTCAAGCCCTATTTTGATCAGGCGATGATCGATAAGGCGCATGCAAACGGCATTCGCTGCAACGTTTTCTGGGCAGATGATCCCGAAGAGGCAAGAAAATATTTTGAGATGGGTATTGACACGGTGCTCACAAACGATTACCTTATGATCCGCGAGGCCGTTAAGAAGTAACGAAAAGAAAGGCTTTGAAAAATGGAAAAGAAAAAGATTTTTTTGATCGGCGATTCAATTCGCATGGGCTATGATAAGTACGTAAAGGAGGCTCTTTCGGAGGTTGCCGAGGTATATTATCCGGATGAAAACTGCCGTTATGCCGAGAACGTGCTTCGCTTTGCGCACGAGTGGAAAAGCAAGACCGGCGCGCCGGATGACGTAGATCTCGTGCATTGGAATGCGGGACTTTGGGACGTTCTGGA
>JAZQWS010000322.1:0-7235 GCA_045632465.1 Eubacteriales bacterium | reverse complement strand
GCTTGCGCCATATATATAATAATTATTAAAGATTTTAACATATAATTATATAAATTACAATAGTTATTATATAAAAATTTATAAAATATTTATATTTCAGGGTGCGGATGCCCGCGCGGTAGCGCCCCTGCGGTAAAAAATCCCGCGCACCCCCGCAGGGGCGATCAGCGATCGCCCGCTTCCCTTGTAGGGACAGGCGTCTCGACGGTCCGTCTCTTTTCCTTCGTAGGGGAGCATTCTATATGCTCCCACCAACAATGCCATTGAAAACGGCGGGAGCAAGCCCCCGCCCTACGGCAAGAACATCGCACCCACCGTAGGGGCGATCAGCGATCGCCCGCTTCCCTTGTAGGGACCGGCGTCTCGACGGTCCGTTTTAGAGTGAATTTTATTCTTGCAAAAATTCGGGAGCAGCAAGCCACTCCCCTACCGATTATACCTTAATGTCTATCCGCCAATCCTTTTGTTATACAAAAAACCAACCTACAACGCTTGATTGCAGGTTGGTTTGACTATAATTATTTACAATTTTGCAGAATTTCTTTGTTTTTCTCACTGAATGATCTGCAATTTGATTTGGTTTGCGCCGAACGGAACAGAGCCGTATTCCTCCGAGAAATCCGCAGGCAGAGTGCCGTCGTGCGCCCACATGGTGCGGAAGGTGAAGGCATAGATGCCGATCCAAGTGTTTTCGGAATTCACGCGGTGATAGGGGCCCATAAGGTTACGAAGGCTGGAGGAGAGGATGATCTCCACCTCGTTTTCGCCCTTTTTGAGCAGGCTCGTGATATCGCCCTTGCTATCCATAACGAGAACCTTGGATTTTCCGTTCGCACGCACCTCAGCCTGCACGAAGCGGCCGAGAATATCCAGGATCGCCTTGCCCTCGCCGCTGTAATTCAGCTTGCCGCGCAGGGTGAGATCGCCGCGGAAGAAGGGATAACCGTTCTTATAAAGATCGGCGGAAAGCGCAGGGAGCCCCTCGCGCTTATGAAGCACGTGCGCAGAGTCCACGGTGAAATCACCGAAGAGGTATGCGTTTTCGATGGCGGTATCGTAATAAATGCAGTTGCGGAGCGACTCGGTTGCCTGCGGATCGAAGAGCGCGTAATGAACGCCATCGTGCTGATAATAATCGATCACGTATTCGATCGTGTTTTCGCCTGCGATCGCATCGATATCCGCCTCGCGGAAATTGATATCGAAATCGCTCTCGCGAAGCTCCAGCGCCTTGCCGTTGCAGGTGATGGAGAGGAATTTCGCGCGCTCGATCATGAGCGTTACGCGCATAGGCTCGGCCGCCGTGAAATGCTGGCGAACGGCAAGCTTGCCCTTATAATCCTCATGCAGAAGCGCATCAAAATGCGCGATCACGTAGTCGGTTTTCGAGAATGCGGCATCGCCCTTCTGAATTTCGGCAGTATCCAAAACCATGTAATTCTTGGTGATATCCGCAACGGCGAAGCGATCGGTCACGTCGGTTTCCTCGGTCGTTTCGGCGGCGGGAGCGGCGCTCGCATCCTTGACAAAGATGGCGCTTCCGTTCGGCGCGAGGGTGAATACGTCGCGCGCGTTCGCGGTGGTCAGCGCAGAGAGATCGAGGAGCTTATATTCTGCCGAAACGCCGGGCATCGAGATCTCGGAGGGCTCGGTTTCGCAAAGATTCTTCACGAAAAGGAATTCGCCAAGCGCGCTCTTTCTCGCGGTGATAAAGCTCTTTCCGTCCGGCGCGGAGAAGGCAAAGCGCTTCTTTGCAACGATCTCCTCGAAGGTAACGGTGGAGGCAAGGTCGATCTTTGCTCTGCGGCCGTCCGTGAAGGGGATCTCGCCCTCAACGAGAAGGTCGCCCTTGAATTCCTTCAAAAATCCATAGGTGGTGCTCGTCATCGTCAGCATTTTGGGAACGATGATGCGATCGTAAACGCAGTTACCAACACGGAGGTTGCCGTTCTCAATTTTGCCGTGGCGGGCAAGGATGCGCTCGTCCACGAGCTGGAAGGTGATACCGTTTCGGCGCAGGCGAAGAAGAAACTCGTTAAATTCCTTTTCGATCGCGGCAACGCTTTCCTTCTCCTCGGAGCGGATCCATTCCATCCAAACCGAATGGATCGGGTGGATCACCGCAACGTCGTAAAGCTCGGTGGTGTTCGCCACGAGCGCGCCAAGGCGCGTGAAATAATCGTTAAATTCGCGGAAGCCCTTGAACCAGCCGCTCTGCGGAGAAAAAACGGGAGGATGGTCGGTTTTTCCGATATCTGCAAGCGAATAGGGGTAGAGGTGGTGGCACATGAGGTTCACGCCGTGGAAATACTGCGCTTCGGCAATTCCCTTCAGCTCATAGGGCGTTACGTCATAGCCGCAGCAAGCGAAGGTCTCGGTCAGCACCTGCTGATGGCCGATCTGCTGGGCAACGCTTCCGATCTGCTTCGGGCCAAGCTCGGTCGGGCAATGGCGGCCGAGATGGTCGATGCCGGGGATGTGCTCAAATTCATAGGAGGGAGAAACCGCCGCGCCGCCGAGAAGCTGGCCGAAAAGGCATTCCTCCTCGATCGAGTGTCCCGTCAGCTTGCAATTATGCGCGGTGCACCAATCGTAAATTCTCTTATAGAAGTTTTCGGTGTAAAGGCGGTTCAGCTCGGTGTAATACTTCTCGCGGAAGGCATAGCCGCGCTCGTCATGCTTGAAGAGATAAACCAGCCCATCCAAAACGTTTTCGCCCCTCGCGGCAAAGGCCTCGGCCACCGCGGGCGAATAAGGCGTTGCATAGCGGAAATACTGCGGCTCGTCCGTGAAGAAGCCGATCATCTCGCGGCCGAAGCTCTCGGCAAAACGCTCGTAATACTTATCGTAGGTTTCCTCGATGAAGGCGGAAACAACGGCAGGATCGAGAATATCCGTGTTTGCGGGGCTATAGCAAAGATACACGTTGTGGTATTCCTTCACGCCCGAAACGGGAGCTTCCACGCGCACGTAGCCCTCCGCGTTTTCCACGTACACGGCCATTGCCTCGGCATCAAAATCGCCGCTCTTGTATTCAAGATACTTCGCGAGAAATTCCTTCTTTTCCAGAAGCTTTCCGCCAACGAAGCCGCTCGGCCAACCGTTTTCATCGTAAAGCCAGGCGTTCATATTCATCTCGCGCGCCTTTTTCAGGCAGGCATCGATGCAGGAGAACCATTTTTCTCCCATGTATTCCTCTTTCATTCCAAGGCGTGCGTGCATGATGAAGCCGCCGATGCCCGCCTCGTGCATTTCCTCGATCTGGCGAACAAGATGCGCCTCATCCAGCGCGTTGTTCCAGGACCAGAACGGGATCGCCTTGTATTGATTCAGGTTGCCTTGCAAAAATTCCTTGTAGCTTGCCATAGGATATTGCTCCTTGATTTTTATTTATGCATTCATTATACACGCCGCGCGCGTGTTTGTCAAGCAAAATCGCATCGATAAAAAAAGGATAGAGAACGCAAAAGTCCTCTATCCTTATTTCCGTTTGTGAATCAGGTATCTGCGCTAAGCAATGCAAAGCTCTTCTTGTCCAGCTTGTTTGCATCCTCGATGATATAGCGGTTATCGTTTGCATCACGAACGCGAACGAATCCCGAGCGCGCCACGTGAATATCGTGGAAGCGATTGCGGATATCGAAGGAGCAGATGCCGCGGTCGGTTTCCACCGTCCAGCGGAGCGTTCCGTACTTCTCCGCCTTGGAAAGGATGCGCAGAATTTTGGGAACGAGATAATAATCGTCAAGGCTTGCGTGGATCACAGCGAGAGAATCGCTGTCCAGCTCGGCGAGCGAGCGGATCACGGCCTTTTCAACGCCATCCGCATCAAGAAGCGTTACGTACGCGGTGGGGTTGGAAACGGGAAAAAGTCTTCTCGGCTCAAGCCCCTCAAAAACGGTTCCGTCCGTGAGTGTTACCTTCACGAGATGGTTTTCAAATTTTTCAATTTTATCGTTAGCAGAAAGATAAATACGGCTCATATTTCCTCCAAATTGTAAAGAATTGTTTGCCGTTTGGCTTAGAAGCGCTCTTCTTGGCGCATGCGCTCGGACTCGGCGGCCATGGACTGGATCTGAACGAGCTTGTAATATTTGCCCTTCAGCTCCATGAGTTCCTCGGGCGATCCGTTCTCGATAATGTGGCCGTTATCCACAACGAGAATGCGGTTTGCGCGGCGGAGAGTGGAAAGTCGGTGCGCGATCATCAGGGTGGTTTTGCCCTCGATGAGCTTATCGATTGCATCCTGGATCAGATGCTCGGTCTCAGAGTCAACCGCGGCGGTTGCCTCGTCAAAGATCAGCATGGAGGGGCGCATCAGCACGGCGCGCGCGATGGAAAGACGCTGCTTTTCACCGCCGGAAACGCCGATACCGCGCTCACCGAGCATGGTGTCGTATCCATCGGGCTGGCGGCAAATGAAGCCGTGCGCATTCGCGGTGTCTGCCGCGGCCATAACGTCCTCAACCGTTGAGCCGGGAACGCTGTAAGCAATGTTGTTGAAGATCGTGTCGGAGAACATCTGCGGCTCCTGCTGCACGTATCCGATCTGCGAGCGGTAGCCTGCGAGATTGAAGTTTTTGATATTGTGTCCGTCCACCAGAATTTCGCCGCTGTATCCGTCGTAGAAGCGCATCAGGAGGTTCACGAGCGTGGATTTACCCGATCCCGTTGTACCAACGATGCCGACAACCTCGCCGGGATTGATCGTGAAGGTAACGTCATCCAGCACCTTCTTGGTGCGGTCAAAGGAGAAGGAAACGTGGTTGAACTCGATCTTTCCCTGGAAATGATCGGGCGTTACGCTGTTGGGAAGCTCGGTTTCCGGCTCTGCCTCCAGGATATCGAGGATCTTCTCGGTGGAAGCCATCGCGCTCTGGAAGGAATCTGAAAGGTTTGCAAAGAAGGTTACGGGGTTATAGAACATTGAGGCATAGGAAATAAAGGAAACGATAAGACCTGCGCTGTAGCCGCTAACGCCGTCAATTACCTTGCCGCCGCCAACGCCCCAGATGATAAGAGAGCCGCAGGTGACGCAGAAGGAAATGATCTGCGGGAATGCCGTTACGATCTTACCGAGGCGAAGCTCCATATCCAGCCAATCGTTCGTTTTTTCCTCGAACATCTCGGTGGAGCGTTGCTCACCCGTGAAGGACTTGATCACCTTGATACAAGGAATCGTGTCTGCCATTGTGGAGGTGATGCGGGCCCATCTGCGCCAAATACGGCGGTAGATCGGGCGCATCTTCAGCGAGAAGTAACGCGTTGCGAATACAACGAAGGGGATCGGGAGAAGCGAAAGAAGCGTCAGCCCGGGGTTCAGCGAGATCATGATCACAACGATACCAACGAGCTGGAACAGATGCACAACCGCCTCCTGCGTGATACGGAGAAGGAAGGCCTGCAGCGTTGCGGAGTCGCCCGAGATACGGTTGATAACCGAGCCGGTGGAGGTTTTATCGTAAAACTTCATCGGCAGGTACTGCGCCTTGCGATAAATATCGTTACGAAGCGCGGCAACCGTCTTGTTTCCGACCATACGCATGAGATACGAGCGGATGATGCCGACACCGTACTGAAGAATATAGGTGGCAAGCAGGAGAATGATCATCGCCGTCAGCACCTTCTTCGGCTCGCCGACGAAGGCGTTTTTGATCGCGCCGAGAACGGGGATCGTGCTCGTTCCGCTTCCGCTGGGGAATACCGCGTCTACGATGAATCCCGTGATCGCGGGAGGAACAAGCGCCATAAAGGTGGTGAAGAGCGAAAGTATGATGCAGAAGATCAGCGTCTTCGTGTGCGGCAATATGTACTGCGCCAGCTGCTTGATGATCTTTTTCTTCGAGCGGCACATGATGCAATCCGCGCCCGGATGCAGAAGCGGTCTGCCGCACTTGGGGCAAACGCTCAGCGCCTTCTCAAACGCAACGCTCAGAACCGCATACTCCTCGTTGAAGGGCTTGCCCTCCTTGAGGTGCGAAATGAAGAGCGCGGCCGCATCGCAAAGCGGAGCAACGCCGTAGGTATAACGGAAGAAGATCTCGCGCTTGCCGCTCGGCATCTTGGCCGAAAGGGTTGCGTTTCCGTACATACGCTTGGCGCGAACCTCCTCCATGTCCGCATAGAGGTATTCTCTGCTCTCTTCTTCAAGGCTTGCGTCGTAAAGAACGCATTTCTTGTCAGTGAACAAAAGAGTGGTCTCACCGTACTGTCCGCCGAGGCTCATATCGCCCACAATGGCAAACAACGTCTTTTCCCCACTCTCCGCAAGCTTCTCCACCAAGAGAGCGGCCTTTTCGGGCAGCTCCTTATTCTTGATGAGCATCTCCATAATATTTTCCATAATATTTTTCTCCTTGCCGATCGGCAATTTGAATTTGCACGCCTGTGCTTTCTCACTATACCATAGTAAAACAGAAAAAGCAACCCTTTTTTCGAAAAAAAATAAACTTTTTTTCCGCGTGCCAAAAGCCTTTGGAAATATCAACGAATGTCTTGGCAAAAGTGACCGAAAAGGCACGGCGTTTTATACAAAACAAGTGTAACGCACCCCCGCAAATTTTCCATTTGAAAAGGCGGCGCTTTGTCTCCCGTCCTATGCCTTCTCCAGTGGGAGAAGGGGGACCACGAAGTGGTGGATGAGGTGTTGCAAAGCACGCTTACCAATATCGTCTTAAACGAGGATTTCAACGTTTGTTTTCACTTTGTGCGCTTGAAGGCTTTTTCCTATCCTCATCCGTCTTTTGCTACGCAAAATCCACCTCCCTCTCGGAGGGAGGCTAAAGAAAAACCGCGCCGAAACGGAAAATCCGCCTCGGCGCGAAAATATTTTGTGAAAGAACAACCTTATTCTCCTACATAATTGTACGTAATGGTGTAAGAACCGGTGCCGGAGTTCCAAAGCGTTCCCTTAGATATCGCATTCCACTGTGTCTGCGTACCGCGATACTTGATGCTCGTGAGGCTTCTGCAATATTCGAACGCACGAATGCTGATGCTCGTCACGCTGTCCGGGATCACCACGCTCGTGAGGCTTGTGCAATCATAGAACGCTCTCTCACCGATTGATACAAGAGATTCCCCAAGGGTAATCTCTGAAAGTTGGCCGCAAGACGCAAAGGCGTATGCCCCCAACGTTTCCACGCTATCGGGGATCACAACGCTCGTCAAAGAGGTGCAATACTGGAACGCATGATCGCCGATGCCCGTTACGCTGTCCCCGAACACAACGCTCA
>JAZQWS010000321.1:0-1711 GCA_045632465.1 Eubacteriales bacterium | reverse complement strand
CATCGCAAGGTATAGTGTGTTACACCGTATAAACGCAGAGTAAATTTGCGAAGGCAAATTTGCTCCGCTCCGGTGAAGGTCTGCCGCCCCGCTTTATGGAGGCAGGGCTTCGACGAAAGCACAAGGCGTGACAACGCCGCCGCGTTTGTGCGGTGTACCCGCGTCCCCCTCGCATCCCCCCGACACAACCCATAAAATACGACCAACAGGAGGAAACGCTTATAGCAGTACACGCAATTTTAAGATTTAAGAAACACAAGGGCGGCACGATACTCAGTACGCAGAAACACAATGAACGAGAAAAAGAAGCATACAAGTCCAACCCCGATATTGACCTTGAAAGGAGCAAGGACAACATCCATCTGAAACCACCCGCACAGAAAAGCAATCGCAAGATAGTAAAGGAGCGCATAGCCGAGAGTGAATGTAAGACGGTCATCAAGAAGAATAGTGTTCTTCTTGTGGAAACGCTCATCACCGGCTCTCCCGATCTGCTCCAACCGATGAGCCACGATGAAATGCTTGCCTATATGAAACGTGCCTACGATTTTATGGCAGAACGTGTTGGAGAGCATAACATCGTATCAGCCGTCATCCACCTTGACGAGAAAACACCTCATATGCACCTTTGCTTCGTGCCACTATCAGAGGACAACCGATTGACCGCTAAAGAGATCGTAGGCAACCAAGCGCGGCTATCGGAATTTTGGCAGGACGGCTTCTACGAGCATATGCACGAAAAGTATGAGGTGATTGAGCGCGGGGAGTCTGCCAAGATCACTCACCGTAAGCACATTCCCGTATGGCTCTACAAAAAAGCCGAGCATCTTGACAAGATGTATTCCGAGGTCGAAACCATACTCTCCAATATTGGTATGTTCAACGCCAAGGGTAAGTCCGAAGAAGCTCTGACAATCTTGCGCGAGTGGGCGAAGGAGGGAGAATATTTCTCGTCAAAGGTCAAGGAAACCACCAAGCATATCGAAGGGCTTGAACAAGAAGTAAAAACTCTTTCCGCAAAGGTAGATAGAGAGAGTTCTAAGGTGTTCGATCTGACACTTGAAAACAAACGAGCAAACCACGAGATCGAAGAATACAAGACCGATAAATTTATGCTTGAGCGTCAAGTCGAGCGTTACAAAAAGCTTGTAGACAAGATACCGCCCGAGATAATGGCGCAGATCAAGGGCAGCCGCAAACGCGACGATGATTTTGGAGATAGATAAAGGAGGATATTGCCATGAAGAATAAGGATTACAAAATAATTCACGTCATCACCCCCGAAACCGACGAGGAATATGATATGCTCCAAGAAATTCTGAGTGAGAGCCAAAATCGACTTCCAATGCTCGAAGCAATGACCAAGGAAGAACGCATAGAGTATTTCCGCAACGGATTATTCCCGCGAAAGCTGAATTTCGATTTGGATTTTGACAGTACGGTCATTCACGTCAATACCCACTTTGACCAAAAATCCAAAGAGAATGTCATTGATCGTGTTCGCAGGGTGTCGGACAAAATAAATTAACAAAGTTATACAGACTTTAGCGTTGTAAAGTGTTGAAATGCCTTCTCGGATGTGGTATAATATAGGTGAACCTACAATTCATATCGCATCCGACCGAGGAAAGGAGAACAATGAATATTAAGTCGGATAAGATAACAGCCCTCTATTGCAGACTGTCACGTGACGATGAACTGCAAGGAGAGA
>JAZQWS010000320.1:0-1869 GCA_045632465.1 Eubacteriales bacterium | reverse complement strand
ATTCTCGGCATGAAGGCGCTCTTCGGCGCGCTCGGAAAATACGGCCATGCAGACGTGCTTTACAAAATGCTTTGCACCGAGGAATACCCCTCCTTCGGCTATTGGAAGAGCCTTGGCGCAACCTCACTCTGGGAGGACTTTGAGGGCAAGCAATCGAGGCTTCACCATATGTATGCATCGCCGATGGATTTCGTTCTTCCCTACATCGGCGGCATCGAGAATACAGGCATCGGCTTTGACGAGGTGCGCTTTGCGCCCTATCTTTACGGCGATGACGCCGCCGCACGCTACGCCGTGAAAACGAGATTCGGCAAGATCTCCATAGATTGGCAATATAAAGACGGCGTTTTCAAGGCAAAGATCGAAAAGCCCGCAGGGGTGAAGGCAACGCTTTCCGTTCTCTCGGAGCAAAGAGAGATCGCAGACGGCGTTACCGAAATTGAAATTACAAAGAATTAAAAAAACAGCGAAGCAATCGTTTTGGTTGCTTCGCTGTTTTTTTAAATAGTGTCGATCTTTATGGCCGCGCGCTCGGTTAAAACCATCGGGTAATTTGCAATCGGGAGATTTTTATAGGCGGCAAGACCGCATTCCTCGCACGGCGAGAGGCTGAACACCTCGCCGCTCAGCAGATCCACAAGCACCGGATCGGAAAGCGGATTTGAAAGACAAACCGAAACGGCATCCTCAAAGAAGCATTGCTCGGTCGGCGCACTTGGCAAATAATAGAGATGCATCGGCGCTCCGTTTTTCGTGAAGGAAAGGCGCACGATCGCCTCTGCTTCGCCGGAGATATCCGACACGTTCTCGGCTGTAAAACGCGCATCCGTTTTCCGAACATCGCCGTTAAAAACAGCGGCGATATGCCTAAGTGCCTCGTAGGAGGGCTTGGGCGTATAAACGAGGCCGTTCAGAATGCCGTTGGCTTGGGCACGCGGCAAAATCTGCGTGGCAGTTTCGTAAGGCTTCTCCCATATATCCGCAATCATAAAGAAGGAGCTGATCGCAACACCCGCAAAGTGATCCAAGGCAAAGCGGCGCAAGAGCCAAACCGCTTGGGCGCGCGGATCGTCAAACCCATCCTTATAGAGCCAATGCCCCTTCGGCGCCCAGGAGGGCTGACCTGCCTCTCCCTGAATCAGCTCCGTTTTTTCAAAGCCTGCCTCATCCAGAAGCTTTCGCACAAGCTTCACGTTGTCAAGATAGCGCCCACCTTGCCCGAAGGAAATTTCGGGATATCTCGAGTGGGCGTGGAAGGCAAAATAGTCCACCTGCATACCGCCAAGAGCCGAGAGCATTCCCTTTATAAATCCGAAGTCAAACCCCGAGGCCACCGTGGCGGCAAATTTTGCATTCGGGATCTGCTTTCGGATCTCGGTTACGGTAATATCGTAAAGCTCTGCGTATTTTTTCGGATCGGGCTGCTCCGGATACCAGAAATGATCCGCCTCCGGCTCATTCCAGATCTCGAAAAGCTTGACTCTGCCGAAAAAATGGGCGGCGAGCGCAGATACGTATTTTTTCCAAGCCGCGAGGCATTCCTCCCCGAAGAAGAGCGGAACACAGCCTACGCCCGTTTTATTGGGGATGTCCTTCATATAGAGCGGGTTGCCGTAGCCCACGTTGAACCAAACCTCGATGCCGCGCGAAGAAAGATTGTCTACCACTGTATCCAGCCAAGAAAAGTCGTAAACGCCGCGCAGCTTTTCGCATCTTGCCCAGCCCGTTTGGCATCTCGCATATTTTGCGCCCGTTTTCTGCAAGGGATCGTAGCATGGCTCGGGCCTGAAAAGCTCGCGATCGAGGCACTCAAAGCCAATGCTGATTTTGGATTTTTCTATCTCGCTTGAGGCAAACGCCCTGAGATTT
>JAZQWS010000319.1:0-4180 GCA_045632465.1 Eubacteriales bacterium | reverse complement strand
GAGCGATAGCACGCTTTGGCAGCTTTCCTCGGATAGCGAGTATTACGATATGGTCGTTCCCACGATGTATGGCGGCCGTAAGTATTACACGCCTCAGAAGTATACATCCACCTCGAAGGTAAACACCGATCGTTCTCGTCTTCCTCGTGAGCAGGCGCTCGTTGTCGGTGATATCCTTGTGGTTCAGTTCAGCTCCTCGAGCGGTATGTATATGTACGTAGGCGGCGATTCCCTTGTGAATCTCGCAAGCGCTTCTATGCCGAATGACAGCTATTCCGTAACGGTCAGACTGATGCGCATGATGTCGGTGGGTAATTACTACACCATTCTTCGCCCCTCGATGGGATAATTTCCGCAATACTGCGTTGAAATCTCGACTCGTCCCCCTCGACATAGGTAACTATGCCGTCGGGGGCGGCTTGCTCGTTTCGCCTTGTCTTGCAAAAATTCTCCTCACCGAGGCAAGCTCGATGGGCTAACTTCAAAAAAACGCCGTGCGATCGGTTGGCCGCGCGGCGTTTTCAAAATATCTTTATTTTAGATTGACAAATCCTTTATATTATAGTATAATTAAAAAGATCGGAAACGACCGACGAAAGATAAAAAAGAGGATAATAACTATGAAAAAGATAGTTCCCGAACAGATCAAAAACAAGGAGCGCTACGTTCCCTGTGATTATATGGAAAAAACGCTGGACAAGGCAATTGCCGAGGCGCTGAAAAAGGTAGATCAGATGATGATCGATTTCCCGGATGCAAAGTTTCCGGGCGCATCCAGCAAGGATAACGTTTACAAGGCTTATGATAACAACACCGGATGGCAGAGCGGCTTCTGGAGCGGCATCCTCTGGCTCTCTTATGAGCTGACGGGGGATGAGAAGTATAAAAACGCCGCCCTCGCGCAGATCGATTCCTATTACGTTCGTATCAAGGATAAGCTCGGCATCCTCGGCCATGACGTTGGATTCCTCTATTCGCTCTCCTGCGTTGCGGCATATAAGCTGACAGGGGATATGAAGGCAAGAGAGGCCGCATTGATGGCTGCCGATCATCTTCGCTCCCGCTTCCACGAGAAGGGGCAGTTCATCCAGGCTTGGGGACAGATGCTGGATAAGAATGCCTATCGCCTGATCGTTGATTGCCTTCTCAATATTCCGATCCTCTATTGGGCATCTGAGGAAACCGGGGATGAAAGCTATAAGAACGTGGCGTACACCCATTTCCGCACCACGGTGGACGTTGCTATCCGCGAGGATGCTTCGCATTTCCATACCTTCTATTTCGATCCCGAAACCGGCCTTCCCCTGAAGGGTGTAACAAAGCAGGGAAGAGATGATAACAGCTGTTGGTCTCGCGGTGCGGGCTGGATCATCTACGGTATGATGCTGACCAAGAAGTATATGCAGGAGGATCCGGATGCGGTGAATATTTCGAGCGGCGCAACGAAGTATTATCTCAACCGTTTGCCGAGCGATTTCATCCCCTTCTGGGATCTTGAATTCAAGGAGGAGGATAAGGAGGAAACCGATTCCTCTGCCGCCGCCATCTGCATCTGCGGCATGATCGAGCTTCTTCAGTATCTTCCCGATGGCGAGGAGAAGGAGATCTTCACCAATGCGATCCACCTCTCGATGCAGTCGCTTTACGATAATTATTCTACTAAATCTACCCCCGAAGCCAATGGTCTGCTTCTGCATGCCGTGTATTCCAAGCCTAACAACGTCGGCATCGACGAAATGAATATCTGGGGCTGCTACTTCTATATGGAAGCCCTGAAGAGACTCAAAAACGGTTGGAATCTCTATTGGTAATTCGAAAGATAAAATAAGCAAGGAAGAAACGTGATGAAACGTACGAACAAAATCTTGATTTTGCTCCTCTCGCTCGTTCTCTTGATCGGCGCGTTTGCCGTTATGGCATCCGCAGAGGAAGCGCAGGCAGCCACGGTTGTGTATCCCGATGGATCGACCGAAACGGTTGCCGTTGGAACGCAGATCGCGCCCAAGTCCTTCACCGATGGGCTTTATTACGGCGAGAATAACACCCTCTTTAAGGACGATGCCACCGAGGGCTGGATCTTCACCGTTGAGGGTGAGGATGCCGCGCTCTCGGATCTGAAGGTCACCGAAGCCATGGCAGGCAAAAATATCATTGTCTCCGGCGCGGATAAGGTGTATTACAGAACGAAGATTTCCGGCGCGTATACCTACAATACGAATGCCGAAACCTATGCAAATGATTTGCGAGAGCTTCTTCGTAACACGCCCAAGGCACAAACGGTTACCCTTTATGAGGACGTAACGTTCGCCGCAACCTATACTTACGGCTCGGATACGGCAACCTTGTATCTGAACCTGAACGGTCATACGTGGACGATCACGAGTAGCTACAACTATTGCGCGCTTGACTGCAGCTCGAATCTTTATATCTATTCCACCACTCCCGGTGGTGTAGTAGATGCGCCGGATGCATCTTATTTCTTCCGCACCAATGATAGAACGATCAGTGGCACAAAGTACTATGGCTATCCCCGTTTTGGCGAGTCCAGCCAATCGGTGCAGAATGTGAATGGCAAAAATCTGACCGTGTATTGCAATCAGATCAACCGCGATATGTATAGCACGAATGCGGTGATTCTCGGCGGTACGTATATCCAGCATGAGAACAGTAAGGCGAAATATTTTATGCTTCTCTCTCGCGAGAAGGAGCCCGGAGGCAGCCATTTTAATTCGAGTAACGTAAAGGAAATCAGAAACGCAACCTTTATCGTAACGAAGAGCACAACCTCTCCGATTTATTGGACGCATGCGTCCACGAGCTTCACGAATTGTAATTTCATCAATACGTCGGGAAAGAACGTATCCCTGTTTGCGGATTTGCTTGCAATGACCACGAGCGGCACGATCGGAACGCCCACCTTCTCCGGCTGTAATTTCTACGATGTGATTCCCGCGAAGCGCGTGCAGTATACCAAGAGCGACGGTAGCGCGGCAACGCACACCGCAACCTATACGAACTGCAGCTTCGGCTTCTCGGGTGCAGTTCCTTCCGCGGATTTTGACACCGCAGAGGATAGCGTAATGCATTTAGCGCATAGCGCAACCTCCAAAACAGTCACCGCAAATGGCGAAACCTACGTTTTGGACGGCACTCTGATCACCGATCCCTCGCAGGCGCTTCTCCTCTCCTTTGCGGATTATGATGCGGAATATTGGAGCATTGGCGCCGTAGTTCGTCTGCCCGATGTGAAGAACGAGCAGATAATCATAGGGGATAAGCTTTGCTTTGGTCTGTATTATTCTTATGCGGGTATCGCTGAAATCGATCCCGCAACCGGTGCGGTGCTTTCCTCCGGCACGGTAACCGTTCCGTATTCCTACGAAACCGCAGAAACCCTCTATTTCACGCGCACCGTTGGCGGCGTTGTTACCTATTACTACGGTGATGAAGCTACCGCGCATGATGCGCTTATTGAGTGTTTAGGCGGAATGGGTGAAACAAGCTCCACCATCAAGTTTTATTCCAACTTCACTCTTTCGCTTTCTGCGACCAAGTGGATTGTTCTCAATGGCACGAGCCATTATATGGATTTGAACGGTCATGTCTTTACGTTGAACAGCTCTGCGTCCAATTACGCACTTGTCTTCAACGGCGGAACAATGTATATTTATTCTTCCGTTCCCGGCGGCGTTTTTGATGCAACGAAGCCCACCTCTGTCATCTCTTCGGACGGTAACGGTTCTTCTGTCTGGGGCGAGAAAAAAAACGACGGTACCGTAACGTACGGTCCGAACTTCACAATGAAATGCCGTTGCATCAGCACGGGCCTTTGGAGTGACGGATATTCTATCGCGGGCGGAACGTATATCATCGAGAAGCCCTCGCAGTCCTACGTTATTGATACAACGCAAGGCACTAAGCCGCAGTATATCCGCAACGCAACCTTCATCATCCCCGGCGGAACTTCGATGTTCAAAGGCTCGGCAATGGCAAAGACGGTGGAGAATTGCAATTTTATCTTCTCCTCACAAACCAAGCTGTTTACAGGAACCTCCGGCAAGAACAATACCTTCAAAAATTGTAATTTCTATAATGCCGCTCCCATGGCGGTTGGAAGCTACACGATTACCTACACCGATTGCCGCTTTAATACGATCAGCGATTTCGTGCAGGGCGATGG
>JAZQWS010000318.1:0-9960 GCA_045632465.1 Eubacteriales bacterium | reverse complement strand
TCTTAAGTTCGGTCTTGTAAACCCCATTTCCAAGAAGCTCGTTGAAGATTTCTGCAAAAAGGTTAAGACCGTTTATGTATTCGAAGAGCTTGAGCCTGTGATGGAAGAGCAGATCCGCGCATGGGGATTTGAGGTTAAAGGCAAAGAACTCTTTACAAAACAGGGCGAATACAGCGCAAATCTTCTGCGCCGCGTTCTTCTCGGCAAGGACGAGGCGATCTATGAAAAGGCGGATGCACCCGCACGTCCTCCCATTCTCTGCCCCGGCTGCCCGCACCGCAGCGTTTTCTCGGTTCTGAACAAGCTGAAGATCCATGCATCCGGCGATATCGGCTGCTACTCGCTTGGCGCGGTTGCTCCTCTCGGCGTGATTGACTCGACAATCTGCAGGGGCGCTTCCATCTCCGGCCTGCACGGCATGGAAAAGGCAAGAGGCAAGGAATTCGTTAAAAACTGGGTGGCCGTGATCGGCGATTCCACCTTCTTACATACCGGCGTTAACTCCCTGATCAACATGGTTTACAACAAGGCAACCGCCACCGTGATGATCCTCGACAACCGCACCACGGGTATGACGGGACACCAGGAGCATGCCGCCACCGGAAAGACTCTCAAGGGCGAAGATACCTATGCGATCGATCTCGCCGCACTCTGCCGCGCCATCGGCGTTCCGCGCGTGATCGAAATCGACGCATTTGACGTGAAGGGGCTGGAAAAGACCGTGAAGGAGAGCGTTAACGGTGACACGCTGACCGTTATCATCACGAAGGCCCCCTGCGTTCTTCTCAAGGGACAGAAGTTCCCGAATCACTGTGTGGTTAACAGCGAGGCCTGCAAGGCTTGCGGCGCTTGCCTCAAGATCGGATGCCCCGCCATTACCAAGGGCGCTGACGGAAAGATGAAGATCGATCCCACGATGTGCAACGGCTGCGGCCTTTGCAAGAATTACTGCAAATTTAACGCGATTGAAACGGTGGTGAAGGAATAATGGTGAAGAATATTATGATCGTAGGCGTTGGCGGACAGGGCACCCTGCTCACCAGCAGAATTATCGGAAAAGCCGCACTCGCCGCCGGCATGGACGTTAAGATCTCCGAGGTTCACGGCATGGCACAGCGCGGAGGCAGCGTTGTTACCTTCGTTCGCTTCGGCGAAAACGTGCACGAGCCCGTGGTTGAAGAGGGGCAGGCAGACGTTGTGATCGCATTCGAGCGCCTGGAGGCGCTTCGCTACGCGCACTTCCTTAAGAAGGACGGCATCCTCGTTGTAAACGATTGCCGAATCGATCCCATGACCGTTGTGATCGGCGCAAAGGAATATCCCGAAAACATCCTTGCCATCCTTGAAAAAGAGCACAAGGTTTGCACCGTGGACGGACAGGCGATCGCACTGGAGCTGAAGAACGCAAAGGTTCTCAACTCCGTGGTTCTCGGCTTTGCCGCAAAGCACATCGGCTTCGACGAGGCACTTTGGCTTGAAACCATCGAGTCCACCGTTCCGCCCAAGACTGTTGCCATCAATACAGAAGCCTTCAAGCGCGGCTACGAGCTCGCATGAAGCTTTTAGGAGGATTTTAATATGTTTGCAAAGCAATTGACGGTTTTCGTTGAAAACAAAATGGGAAGCCTCGCAAAGGTTCTCGGCGTTTTGAAGGAAAACAACGTGAATATTCTTTCCATGAGCCTGGCAGATACGACGGAATTCGGCCTTCTGCGCCTGATCGTTACCAATGCGGCGATCGGACAGGAAAAGCTCTGCGAGCGCGGCTTCTCTGCCCTGCTCTCCGAAGTTTCCATCATCACGGTTTCGCACGAGGTTGGTTCTCTGCAGAATCTTCTCGAGGTGATCAACGAAAAGGGCGTGAACATCGAATACATGTACGGCCTCTCGATGGAAACCGACAAGGCTTACGTTGTTCTGAAGGCATCCGATTCCGAGCTGATCGACAAAATTCTCACTGAGCATGGCATTAAGACGCTTTCCTGCGAAGATCTTTCGAAGCTTTAATGCCGTTACGTAAAAAAACATAAAAAGAGGGCGCTCCGATTTTTCGGAGCGCTCTCTTTTTAAATATCTAATACAAGTTTTGCCACACGCAGGCACATATTTACACCGTAGGGATACGCTTCGATCGCGTACGTGCCATTTTTGGGTTTAACGGGCTTGCCGCTATCCAGCCAGCGGGCACGCTTGATCTTCACGGGGAGCTTGACCTCCTCGATCTTGCCACCGAGGCTTTCATGCTCCAAGAGAACGCGCGTGGGGCATGCGCTCACGGCATAATACGCGCCATCCTCACCCTTGAGAACGAGGGCGTTTTCAGCCTTGATATCCGTGGGCTTCGCCGTGTAGATAAAGGACTTATTGAACTTGATCCATTTTCCGATTTCAAGGAGATACGCTTTATCGAGGAGGCGAACCGATCCGTTTTCCGTCGGGCCGATGTTCAGAAGGAAGTTACAGCCGCAGGCACGCGTGCGGATGAATTCCTCCAAAATATACGGAAGAGATTTATAATTGATATCATGCGAGGAATAGCCCCAATGGTCGAAAAGAACCTCGCACATCTCGCCCGCTACGGGACGGTCGGTTTTCGGGGCGGGGCGGGCAACGCCGCGCTCGTAGGTAACGGAATCGATCTGGGGATGGCCAACCGTTCCGATCTTGCCCTCATCCATACCCGTATTATTGATGATCATAGCCTCGGGCTGATGCTTACGGATCATGGCGTACAGACGGTCAAACTGCCAATCCGCCGTGGGCTTATCCCACCATCCGTCAAACCAAAGGCCACCGATCTTTCCGTACTGCGTGCAAAGAAGCTCCACGCTTTGGATGAGATAATCGATATACTTCGGGAAATTCTCCTCACAATCCTTATTATGCCAATCGATCAGGGTGTGGTAGAAGAAGGGGCGGATGCCTGCCTTATTGCACTCATCCACGAACTCGCGCACGAGATCTCTTCCCGTTGCGCTATGGGGCGCATCATAGGTATTGAGCCCCTTGGTATCATAGAGAGAAAATCCGTCGTGATGGCGGGAGGTGAGCGTGATATACTTGCATCCTGCGGCCTTGGCCGTCTGCACCAGCTCCTTCGCCCAGGTTTTCTTCACCTTGAATTTTTGCATCAAGGGCTCGTATTCCGCATCGGGAATATCGTACATATGCTTTACCCATTCTCCTTTGCCGAGAATACTGTAAAGCCCGAAATGAACAAACATTCCGAAGCCGAGATTTTCAAATTCCTTAACGTATTCGTACATTTTTACGTCCTTCCGTGCGTTTTTTATTTTGTAAGAATATTATATACGAATTTTTCGGTTTCGTCAATCGGAAAATCCAATAAAAATCTTAACAAAATTTAGGTGGCTTCCCTGCCCTGAAATTCTTTATGCCAAAATACTTTTTGCATAACTTTATTCTCTTAGCATGCGCGAAATTGTTAATTTTTAACGAATTTTCCAAAACGAAAAAATATTCATATTTTTCGCATTGCTTTGCATATTTGTATATGATATAATAGGTAAGGATTCTTCTCGCAAAAGAAGGATCACATTACAGCGAAAGCGGAGGATTTTTATGAACGCGAATATGAAGGTAAAAATGCACGAGTCTCTTTCCTCCGTGCTGCCAATCAGCATGATCGTGCTGATTCTCTCCATCGTGCTTGCACCGATGGACACCGGATATATGATGATGTTTCTCTTCGGCGCGGTTATGCTCGTGATCGGAATGGGCATGTTCCAGCTCGGCGCGGAAATGGCCATGAGCCCGCTTGGCGAGGGCATCGGCGTTTCGCTGGCGCGCTCCAGAAAGCTGATCCTCATCGGCGGCGCAACGCTTCTTCTCGGAGCGCTGATCACCATCGCCGAGCCGGATCTTCGTGTGCTTTCCGACAAGGTGCCTGCCATTGACACCTGGACGCTGATCCTTACGGTTGCCGCAGGCGTTGGTATTTTCCTTGCGGTTGCGGTGCTCCGCATTCTCTTTAAAATCGATCTTTCCTATCTTCTGATGGGATTTTACGGCCTGATGCTGGTGCTCTCCTTCATTATTCCCGAGGACTTTTTAGCGGTTGCCTACGATTCCGGCGGCGTTACCACCGGGCCGATCACCGTTCCCTTCATCATGGCACTCGGCGTTGGTATCTCCTCGATCCGAACCGACAAGGACGCATCGAGCGACAGCTTCGGTCTCGTTGCGCTTTCGAGCGTTGGCCCGATCCTCGCCGTTATGTTTCTTGGTATTCTTTCGGGTGGTGGCGGATCGGAATATACCGAGGAAATCCTTGCGAATCCCACGAATATGCGTGAGGTTGTTCTCATTTTTGCAAAAGCAACGCCGCATTACGCGCTGGACGTTTTCATCTCCATTCTTCCGATCGTTTTCGTTTTCTTTATCTTCCAGCTTCTGACCAAGCGCTACCACAAGCGCCATCTTCTGCGCTGCCTTTTCGGTTTTCTTTACACCTATATCGGCCTCGTGCTTTTCCTTTGCGGCGTGAGCGTTGGATTTGCGCCGGTTGGATCGATGCTCGGAAGCGAGGTTGCTATGCAGCAGAAATGGCTTCTCATTCCGCTTGGCATGCTGATCGGCTACTTCATCGTTAAGGCCGAGCCTGCCATCCAGATTCTCAATAAGCAGGTGCAGTCCATTACCAACGGAACGATCTCCGCCGTTTCGATGAACGCCTGCCTGCAGATCGGCGTTTCCGTTGCTGTTGGACTCGCGATGCTTCGCGTTATCACCGGAATTTCCATCCAATGGATCGTTATCCCTGCGTATATTATTGCGCTCGTTATGTCCCGCTTGGTGCCCAAGATCTTCGTTGGTATCGCGTTTGACTCGGGTGGAGTTGCAAGCGGACCGATGACCTCCACCTTCCTTCTCCCGCTTTGTATCGGCGCCTGCACGGCGCTTGGCGGCAATATTATGACGGACGCCTTCGGCGTTGTTGCCCTCGTTGCGCTGACGCCTCTGATCGCGATCCAGATCATGGGCCTTACCTTCCGCTACAAGACGAATGCCTTGAAGAAACGCCTTAGCCATATCACCGTTCCCGACGACAGCGACGTTATCGTTACGCTGGATGCCTAAACGAAAGGAGAGGAAATCATGCCGGAAAAGAAAAAGAAAAATATTGCGCGCCTTTTATTCCTGATCTGCAATCCCAAGCTTGCGGATCGCGCAACGAAGCTTTATGCGGACGACAACGTTCCTCTGCACTATCGCCTCAGCGCAACCGGAACGGCATCGAATGAAACGCGCGACATTCTCGGTCTCGAAAGCTTGGAAAAGGTTGCCTTTCTCAGCCTTCTTCCCCTCGATCTTGCAAGAGAGACGCTGGCGCGTCTTCGCCGCAGTCTGAAAATGGAATCCACCAACAGCGGCATTGCCTTCACGATTCCGATCACCGCCGTCAGCAAGCTGGTGCTCCGCATTATGGAGAACGCAAAAAGCTCGGCCGAAACCAATGACAAAAGGAGAACCACTCGCATGAGCAACAATAAATACGCAATGATCGCCGCCATCGTTAACCAGGGTTACAGCGAAAACGTTATGGTTGCCGCGCGCGCCGCCGGCGCCGCAGGCGGAACTGTGATCCACAGCCGAACCGTTGGAAACGAGGCTATCTCCGGCGCATGGGGCTTTGCCGTTGAGGACGAAAGAGAGATTGTTATCATCGTGGCAGAAGGCGACAAGAAGGATGAAATCATGCAGTCCATCTCGGATGCATGCGGCATCAAGAGCGATGCCAAGGGCATTGTTCTCTCGCTTCCCATTGAAGACACGATCGGTCTCGGAGACTGATTTTCAAAGAAAAATGAAAACGGAGATGCCGCGGCATCTCCGTTTTTGTATGTTTTTTTCGATTATTTCGTTTTCAAGCCTTCGCGGGCGATGATCTCATCCACGAGCTCCTTCGTCCATTTCTCCTGGCGATCCGAGGAGATCTTCACGCGCATGGGGTATTTCTCATACGCCTTGATCTCGGAGGCATCGACGAATATGTACTTCGTTTCCGCATATTCGCTCGGAGGAAGGGCAAGATAGGCATTCAGCGTTTTTCCCTTCACGGTGAGCTTTGCGATCGGCTTACTGCCGCGCTTATAGGTTTCGCTCTTATTGCTCTCGATGATACGAAGACGGTCGATTTCCTCAAGCTTTGCCTTGATGGCCTTATATCTCGCGCGAAGGGCGGGAGAGCCTGCGCGCAGTCTCTGCTTAAAGGTCTTCTGCTTCTTGCGCTTGAGGGCGGCGAAAGGATCGAACGGACCTTCCTCCGACTCCTCCTTCAGCTCCGCAACCACCTCGGCAGGAAGCTTATTGATTCCGTTCTTCTCCGCGATCACATCTACAAGCTCCTCGCACCAGCGCTCCTGGCGATCGGAGGAAAGGCGCAGGCGCATCGGATAGTTTTCATATGCGGCGCTCTCGCCCTCGTTCGTGAATACGTATTTCGACTCCTCATATTCCTTGGGATCCAATGCGAAATATGCGGAAAGCGTTTTTCCGCGGATTGCCATCTTCAGGAAGGCAACGTTTCCGCTCTTATAGGTGCGATACTTCTTGCCTGCAACCACGCGCATACGCTCATAGGTGGCAAGATATGCATTCAGCGCATCGTAGCGGCGGCGCATAGCCTCGGGCAAGGTGGCAAGCTTTTCCTCAAAGGTGCGGCTCTGAATACCGTCAAAGGGATTGATCTCCTCCTCAGCGGATTCCTCCTCCACCGGTGCAGTCTCCACGGGAGCAGCCTCTTCTACGGCGGGAACGGCAACCAGCGCAGGCTCGCTCTGCTCGATGATCTCCTCTGCGGCCTCCACAAGCGTTTCAGGCTCTTCGGCAGGTGCCTCCTCCACAGCGGCGGATGCATAGATCTTCTCTCGGATCGCGGCAAGGCGCTCACGCATAGCCTTTGCCTTTTCTGCCAGCGCGGGATCCTCCGCCACAGGCGCGATGACCACAGGCTTCACCTCGGGAAGCTTCACGGGCGCGGATGCAGGAACAACCTCTGCGCCAATCAAGGACATCGGAACGTATACGGTTTCGGTCTTGCCGCCCTCAACATGGCACACGCTGGAGGGATAATACACCGTCAGCTCTGCAAGGTCCTTTTCCTCACCAAACGCAGGCATACCGATCTCCGGAGCTAAATCCAAAGATTCTTCCGCCTGAGCATCAAGCTCCACTTCACCGTCCACAAACGCATCTGCTTCATAAATCCGTTCCATAGCACATCTCCATTCCGCCACCCCAAAAGGGCAACTGCTTTAAAGATTTAAAGGGTTCACGCGTATAAAAACGAACACGCGCGCAAGTATATATACAAATTCTACCATATACCGACCGTTCTGTCAATTATTTTTGACAAAAAAAACGAAGTTTTGTAAAAATTTTTTCTTCCGAGAAAAAAACTCGGAAATGTCTGCGGTTTTCGAAAATATTTTTGCAAAACCCCTTGCTTTTTTTCGTTTGATGTGATATAATATTCGGTGTCAGTTTGTGATTACAAAAAAATTATATAAAATTCCGCCGCCAAGGCGAGATTTTAGGAGGTGTCAAAATGGCAAATTGCAGCGTTTGCGGCAAGGGCGTGGCTTTTGGTCACAACGTTTCCCACTCTAACCGCAAGACCAACAGAACCTGGAAGCCCAACATCCGCAAGGTGAAGGCAGTCGTTAACGGTACGAACACGACCGTTTATGTTTGCTCTCGTTGCCTGCGCTCCGGCAAGATCGAGCGCGCATAAGGTTCTAAAAGAGGCTGTCTCAATGCAGATTTGAGATAGCCTCTTTTGCGATTCCCAAAGCTTTGACAGAAGGGAAATATCTGCGTTTTTTTAAGAACCTTTTCGATCTCATTTTCGTCTTAGGATGCAAATGGGATTTTTTCTTCATTTGCAAAAATTTTCGGGAGGTGACTAAAATGGCCTTGGCAATCGTTAGCGAAAAGATCCGCGAAGAGGATCGCACCGCACTCGAAAGTGCGGGATTTTCCATTCTTCCCTGCCCGCGCTTTTCAAACCTTCCCGCACCGATCGCGGATCATCCCGATGCGATCCTCGCGATCCTCGGCGAAAGGCTCTATTGCTACGAGGGCTACCGCAATGCGAACGCCGTTTTTTTTGCGGCGCTTACGGAACTTCGCCCGAATCTGAAAATTATCGCTTTGCCCGATGCGCCGGCAGGCGCATACCCGCGCGACTGCGCCTACAACCTGCTCTGCCTCGGCAGGCAGATCTTCTATAACCCCAAGGGAATTTCTCCTGCACTTGCAAGAGCGTGCGAGGAGGAAGGATTTTCTGCCCACACAGTACATCAGGGCTATACGGCTTGCACCGTGCGCGCCATTGGCGAAAGCCATGCGATCACGGCAGATGCGGGCATGACAAGGGCGCTGGCGGCGGCAGGCATACGCGTGCTGAAAATCCGCGAGGGAGGGATTTCCCTACCCCCTTATGCGCACGGCTTTATCGGCGGCGCTTCCGGATGCTTTGGAGGCACGGTGTATTTTTACGGCGATCTGCATACACACCCCGACGGCGCGGCGATGGAGGATTTTATAGGAGCGGCCGGCTTTTTTACAAAATCGCTTTCGAAAGAGCCGCTAATCGATCTTGGCGGAATGCTCTTTATTGAATAATGCGCCGATCAGAATGCCGAGCGCAGGGACGAAGATCAAGCCCCAGAGCCCGAAGAGCGAATAACCAACGTACAAGAGCATCAGCGTTATTAGCGGATGCACGCCCAGGCTTTTGCCAAGGATGCGAGGCTCGGCAATCTGGCGCATGATCTCATGCATGGCAAGCAAAACGAGCAGGCCGACGCCGCGCGCGGTGCTTCCCATCAAAAAAGAAATAACGCTCCAAGGAACGAGCACCGTTCCGACACCGATCACGGGCAAAACGTCCAGCAGAGCGATCAGCGCGGCGAGCAGGATCGCATATTCGGCGCGCAGGACCAAAAGCCCCACAAAGATCAAAACGAAGGTCATCAGCATCAGAATTCCGTACGAGCGGAGATACAGAAGCGCGGTTTTCAGAAAGCCGTTTTTGAAGGCGGCCGTGTGCGCGCGCACGGAGGGCGGAAGGGAGCGCTTGATAAAACCAAGGATGCGATCCAGATCCCATGAAATATAGAGCACGGAAACCACAGAGACCAAAAGGAACAAAAGAATGCGCGGCACGGCGGCGGCAACGGCCGTCATGGATGACAATACCCCCGAAAGCACCGAGGATGCCGCGGCGCTGATGGCGGCGGAAAGCTTTGCCTCCCATTCGGCGGCAATCTCACTGCTCCCGAAAAAGCCGTGCGGAAAATGCAGGACGGCGACGAGCATTTCCTGCAGCTGCCCCGATTCCGAAAGACCGCTGACGAAGCGCCAGGCTTCGCCGATCACGGCATATACGAGAAGGCCGCATCCGCCGAGCAAAAGAAGCAGAGAAAGAAGCGAAAACACCGTTCGGCAAAGGCGCTCCGATATATGCCATCTCGCGGCGAGCCCCTCAGCCGGGCGGCGCAGGAGATAGCTCAAAAGGAAGGCGAGCACGAAGGGCAATATCAAGGCAATTGCATAACGAAAAAGCAAAAACAAAAGCGCAAAAATCCCAAATCCGCAAATTACGAGATAAGCAAATCCTTGTATCTTTTCTTGGTTCATACCCGCCTCCTGACAAGATTTGTTTACATTAATTTGATTTTTATATAATTCATTTTATTCAAAAAATATATTTTTATACCAAAAGGAGAAAACAAAAATGGTTGTTATTGAAATGGAAAACGGCAACAAGATCCGCCTTGAGCTGGACGCCAAGGCCGCTCCCATCACTACCGAAAACTTTCTTTCTCTCGTGAAGGAAGGCTTTTACGATGGGCTGATCTTCCACCGCGTGATTCCCGGCTTTATGATCCAGGGCGGAGATCCTCTCGGCAACGGCATGGGCGGCTCGGAGAA
>JAZQWS010000317.1:0-1192 GCA_045632465.1 Eubacteriales bacterium | reverse complement strand
TATGACCGTGGAAAAGGGAGAAAAGATCCGCATCACCGTGAAGGATGCAGGCAAGCTCCGATCCATCAAGCTCGACGGCGAGATCTTGGAGGAAAAGAACGGCGCATACGAATATCTTCCGAGCGAAACCGGCGTGAAGGAGGGCGTTATCAAATACGGCGACAAAATCGCAAGGATCACATACAAGGTGACGGACAGTATCCGCACCCTGATGGAAAAGCGCGTGAAATTCATCGTCGAAAATCAGCAGATCACCGATCCCTCCGATCCGCTTTACGGCGCTTTTATGCCCTACGATATCGAGAGAGAAAGGATCTTCCGCGCCGAGGAGGATGCGCATTATTATTACCATTGCGTTCCCGACAGAAACGAGGCGAGAGAGCGCATGGGCATGGGCGCTTTCGTTGCGCTGTACGCGCGTCTTTTTGACGATAAGCGCTATCTTCCCGCCCTGGAGCGATACAGAGATTTTCTTCTTAAATACATCGTGGATGAAAACTACGACGTTTGGGATTCCTACCTTCGCCAGGAGAGCGAGAAATATTATCACGAGGGCATCATCCTCGTTCCGCGAAAGCTGGATATGCGCTCGCGCCTGCATAACTATACCTTCGCGCTCCCCTTCTTTATCGAAATGTATCTTCTGACCAAGGAGGAGATCTACGCCACGGTTTCGATCGGGCTCTTTAAGCGCTATTACGAGCTTGCCTTTGAGGGCGGCTTTATGCCGAATCTTGACGTGATGCTTCCCGAGGCGCTTCTTGCGGCGCATCCCGAATGCAAGGAAAAGATCGATGCCATTCGCGCGGGAGAGCGCGCCCTCGCCTATAAGACCGCGGAAATGGCGGGTAACTATTTTTCGGGCGAGGTTGCCTATGAGCACGGGCATCCCGCGAGCAGCTTAAAATACCTTACGGCGTATTATCTTTCCACGAAGGATGAGGATGTGATGGACGCGATATGCGATGAAGCGCTCCGCACGGATTCTTTTAACGGCAATCAGCCGCATTTCAATCAGAACGGGATTCCGATCCGCCATTGGGACGCCTTCTGGTTCGGAAAATACGAGCTTTGGGGAGATACCTTCCCGCATTGGGTGAGCTGCCTTTCCACCTGCGGCTATTCGGATTTCTACCGCATCACGGGGGATGAGAGCTATCGCGATAAGGCGAGAAAGATCTTTATGGCCAAT
>JAZQWS010000316.1:0-8964 GCA_045632465.1 Eubacteriales bacterium | reverse complement strand
GCGAAAATGTTGTCATCGCGGAATTCGGAGATGTACTTGCGGATCTCATCCACGCTCATGTTGTCGAATTTGTGGTGATAGATATGGTTAACGCCAACCTCCAGAGAGCGGATACCCTTCAGCAAGCACTCCTCAAGGTTCGAGCCGATGCCCATAACCTCGCCGGTTGCCTTCATCTGCGTTCCGAGATGGTTGGAGGCGGTGGTGAATTTATCGAAGGGGAAGCGGGGGAGCTTTGCGATCACGTAATCAAGCGCAGGCTCGAATGCCGCATTCGTATTTGCGATCTTGATGTCCTCCAGCATCATACCAACGGCGATCTTCGCGGTAACGCGTGCGATGGGATAGCCGGAAGCCTTGGATGCAAGCGCGGAGGAACGGGAAACGCGGGGGTTAACCTCGATGAGGTAGTATTGGCTGGAATGAGGATCAAGCGCAAACTGCACGTTGCAGCCGCCCGCGATCTTAAGCTCGCGGATGATCTTGATCGCGCTGTCATTGAGCATCTTGCGATCCGCGTCGGAAAGCGTCATGATGGGAGCAACAACGAGAGAGTCGCCGGTATGAACGCCAACGGGGTCGATGTTCTCCATGCCGCAGATGGTGATCGCATGGTCGCTGGAATCGCGCATAACCTCGAACTCGATCTCTTTGTAGCCCTTAACGCTCTTCTCAATGAGAACCTGGTGTACGGGAGAAAGCTTGAAGGCGTTCGTTCCGATGGTAACAAGATCATCCTCGTTGTAAGCAAAGCCGCCGCCCGTGCCGCCAAGCGTGAATGCGGGGCGAAGAACCACGGGATAGCCGATTCTCTTTGCGGCTTCCTTGGCCTCGTCGAGAGAATAGGTGATCTCGGAGGGGATAACGGGCTCACCGATGGACTGGCAGAGCTCCTTGAAGAGCTCTCTGTCCTCGGCTCTCTCAATACTCTCGCTGCTCGTTCCGAGAAGCTCAACGTCGCATTCGGCGAGAATGCCCTTCTTCTCAAGTTGCATTGCGAGATTCAGACCGGTCTGTCCGCCGATGCCGGGCAGAATTGCGTCCGGACGCTCAAAACGGAGGATCTTTGCCACGTATTCCAACGTCAGGGGCTCCATGTAAACCTTGTCTGCGATGGTCGTGTCGGTCATGATGGTAGCGGGGTTGGAGTTAACGAGAACAACCTCGTAGCCTTCCTCCTTCAGCGCAAGGCACGCCTGCGTACCGGCGTAGTCGAATTCTGCGGCCTGGCCGATGATGATGGGACCCGAGCCGATGATCAGAATTTTCTTAAGATCAGTTCTTTTTGCCATTTTATTTATCCTCCGGTTTTTTAATCAAGGTTGTGGTGCAGGATGCGTCCCTCTGCCATTGTAAGAAGGCATTTGCCGAAAACGCGTTTTCCCGCAAAGGGGGTTGCTTTTCCGAGCGAGAAGAATTTCTCGGGATCGATATCGTATTCACTTTCTAAATCGAAAACGCAGTATTCATCCGCAAAGGGAAGACCGAATCTTTCTCTCGGGCGAACGGCGAGTGCGTCGATCACGCGCTCCATCGAAACGATTCCGGGCTTCACGAGATAGGTGTAAAGGCAGGCAAACGCCGTCTCGATGCCAACGATGCCCATCATGCTCTTTTCAAGGCCCTTGCCCTTTTCTTCAGCGCTGTGCGGCGCATGGTCGGTTGCGATCATGTCGATCGTTCCGTCAATGAGCCCCTCGACCAGAGCCTCTCTGTCTTCGGGAGATCTTAGCGGCGGATTCATCTTGAAGCGGCCGTCCTCCTCAAGGCAGGTGTCGTCTAAAATCAAATAGTGCGGTGCGGTCTCGCAGGTAACGTTGATGCCCTCTGCCTTTGCCTTGCGGATCAGCGCAACGCTCTCCTTCGTGGAAATGTGGCAAACGTGATAGGCGCATCCCGTTTCTTTGCAAAGCTTCAGGTCGCGTTCGATCTGCTTCCATTCGCTCTCGGAGCAAATGCCGCGGTGTCCGTGTGCCTTGGCGTATTCTCCGTCGTGAATGTAGCCGCCCCGAAGAAGGGAATTGTCCTCGCAGTGTGCAACGATGATCTTTCCAAGACTCTTAGCCTTCAGCATCGCCGTGCGCATCATATCGTCGCTCTGAACGCCGCGTCCGTCATCCGAGAAGCCGGCAACGTAAGGCGCCATCGCTTCCATGTCCGAAAGCGTCTCGCCCTTTTGGCCAACCGTGATCGAACCGTAGGGATGAACGGAAATGCAGGCCTTTTTCTCGATGATCTCTCTTTGCACGTTGAGATTTTCAAGTGAGTCCGGCACGGGTGAGAGATTCGGCATACTCATCACGCGTGTGTAACCGCCGGCCGCCGCCGCTCTCGTTCCGGTCTCCATCGTCTCTTTATAAAAATAACCCGGCTCTCGAAGATGTACGTGAACATCCACAAAACCGGGAAAAACAACGTATTGAGGAAAAGAAGAGACAAAAGAGGAAATAGAAACGGGGATGGTAGTGGTAGCGGCGGAAAGAGAATGAAGCACGTTATCTCGCATGGCCTTTTCGGTAGGGAAAAACATAGCGGCTCTCCTTTCGCATCGCATCTTTTTTTATCTTTAATATTTTATCATAAAGATTTAAAAATGTCAAGTTCAAACGCAGATTTTGTCGGAAGAAAATTTGTCTTGAAAAAAGAAAAAGCTCTGTGCAAACTTCACAAAAAGAAGCGAACAATGGCAAAATGCCAAAAATTTTCCCCCTGTATTATGCAAGTTTTTAAAAAAGTTCAAAAAAACGCCATAAAAAGTTATATTTCGTGTTGACATGCGGAGAAGATGTGCTATAATAAATAAAAAACCAAAGGAGTTCATCCGCATGAAAAACCATGAAGATTCTTACATTTCCCCTTGGGGCTACGTTGGTTACAGCATTCTTTGGGCAATTCCCGTGCTTGGCTGGCTGATCTGGCTCTTCAATTGCTTCTCTCGCAAAACCAATAAGAGAAACTATGCGCGCTCGATCTTCTGCACCTTTATTGTGAGCTTGATTGTGAGTGCCGTTCTCGGCGCATTTGTTTTTGTCCTGTTGCAGCTTGGCGTTTCACCTGAAATCGTTGATGAGCTGACAGAGCTCGAGATGTTGATCTGATAAGCCTTTCAAAAAATGTAAAAGAGTCTGAGCCTGAAAAGCATTTCAGGCTCAGACTCTTTTTTAAGCTTCGTATTCCAGAAGCACGGCATCCTTCGGTGCAAGAGAAATTTTGCATATGCTCTTTTCATCGGCGAGATTCACGGCGGATCTTATGCCGCAGGAATCAAGCGGAATCGTCTGCGCTTCATCGGTGAAGTTTGCGATCAAAGCATAGGTCTTTCCGTTTCGTGCAATGACCGAAACTGCGTGCAGATCTCCGATAGACAAGCGCTTCAGACTTTGGCTCATGGCTTTGGTCGCCTCTGTATCGCCAAGCGTGATCGCAAAGGCGTTATCGAAAAGAACGGTGTTTTCATCCACCCATCCGGCTTCGCTTCGGTGATGCGAGCAGATCTCTTCGCAGTAAAGCGTTCCGCATCCGGGATTTCCCTTGATATCCACCTGGCGTCGGTCTCTTCGCACGAGCGTGAGCGGCTCTGCGGATGCAATTCCGATTCTTTCGTCCACGTTGGCGTAGTGTCCGAGTGCAAAGGATTCGTTCTGCTTTGCATCGTCTCCGCCCTTGCAGGCAAAGCTGCCGTTTTCGCTCTTGATATGGCGCAGATTGTCATTGAATATATCGTTGGGAATATTCCAGAAAACACCCGCGCTTTCCGTGATGAAGGCGCGAAGATGCGTTTTTGCTCTTTCTATGCAAAGAACGGTGCTAGCGTCGGGAAGTGCCGCAAAGGCGATGTGATTTTTCGCAAGATATTCCTTTCCGTGTCCTTCGCTGAGGAATTGATCGGAAAAGGAGATTGCGCTACCGGACGTCAGAAAGCCGCCATCAAAGGTGGAAACGGAAAATTCCTCGGGCTCGTTGTTGTTATAAAGGCCGAGACCGTGGATATATCCGGTGAGATTGTGCCTCCATTCGGCGAGTGTGCTCTCGTCCTTTGGAATGATAAGCGCCTGCGGCAGCTCGCATGCGCGCCAGGTGAAGGAAGCAAGACGGTTTCTGTCGGCGGAAAAGGCCGAGCCGTGATAGGTATCCTTCCAAAGCGTGAGGGGCGCGGTTGTCTTTGTGGGCTTCAGATCGTATTTTTTGTGCCAATACAGTGCCATGGATATCGCGTTTGCGCGGTCGGATTCAAGGCGCGTATAGTAGAGCGGCGATCGGCTTTCGTGGCATCCGAAGCGAGTGGAAAGGAAAGAGCCGTCGCCGTTTGCTTCGGTTTCCTTTTCAAGCGTCTTCAGCCATCCATCCTCCAGCATCGTGCAATCATCTCCCAGGGCATCCTCGATCAGAAGCCAGGAGGGGAGTGCATAGTCCTGGCAGTAGGAATACCGTGCGCGGCTGTCGCCTCCGATGCGGAAAAGCCGTCCGTCATCAAAGGTCGTTGCGCGAACAAGCTTCCACAGCGGCTCAAGATTGTGATAGATGATCGGATGCGGTTCAACATTTTTTGATTTCAGGAAGAAATGGAGCATGGCGATGTTCGATATGCAAATATACATATATCCGACGTTGAGATACTTGTGATGATTGCAAGCAAAGGAATCGAACATATTTGCGCCAACGAAAAGATCGCCGATCCGCTTGTCAAGGGCGATTTTATCGGAATTTTCATCTGCCTCTGCGGAAATTCCGTTTGCGAAGAATCGGCAAGCCTTTTCCATGTATCGATCGGCATTCGGTGCATCCGGGTATAAAACCGCCGTGCGATAAAGAATCGCGCCGTTCCAGATGTTGCTCTCCGGCATGTTGTTTTCAACGAGGCCGGCCACGATCGTGTAATCCTCGAGAAGGTAATCGCTTTCCGAGATCATCATTGTTCTCAGCCGCGCCTTGTCCTCATCGCTCATGTAATCCTCAAAAAGCTCAAATGCGTGAAACACTCGCTCCACGGAGAGCGCGTAGATCCAGCTGTGTCCCCATTTTCCGCCGTTCGTGCAATTAACGTCGCCGGTCAGGTGCGTGCGGAGCATATATCGGATCATGGAAAGCGTCGTTTGGATAAGCTCCTCCTTTGAAATCGAAACGGAAGAAAGATCCATTCCTTCAAGGCAAGCCACCGTGGCAAAGGCGCTCGTCGCCTTCGCGTGCGTCTGAATGCCCCAGTTCGTGTGAAAGCCGGGGCCGTAGCAGATCAGATCCTCGTTTCCGGGGCATCTGTAGAGATGTCTTTGTGAAAAATCAACCCATTTTGCCAAAAGATCGGCATACCCGTCAAAGTTAAATTTCTCCATAGAAAAAATCCTTTTTGATAAATCCCCGAAGCCTGACGAAATGTGCAGAGCCTCGGGGATTTTATTATTCAAATTAGAAGAGTCCGGAAATTTCTCCGTTGTCGTCAATGTCGATCTTCTCCGCGGAGGGAACCTTGGGAAGGCCGGGCATCGTCATGATATCGCCGGTCAGGGCAACAACGAAGCCTGCACCTGCGGAAACGCGAACGTTCTTAACCGTGATATCGAAATTCTCGGGTGCGCCGAGCTTCGTCTGATCATCGGAGAAGCTGTACTGCGTCTTCGCCATGCAAACAGGGAAGGAATCAAAGCCAAGCTCTGCAAAGCGCGCAAGCTGCTTCTTAACGGCGGGAGCGATGGAAACGCTTCTTCCGCGATAAACCTTCTGCACGATGGCCGTGATCTTATCCTGGAGAGAAAGCTCGCTTTCGTATGCAAAGGTGAAGTTTGCGCTCTCCTCCTCGCAAAGGCGAACAACCTCGCGGGCAAGCTCCTCGCCGCCCTTGCCGCCCTCTGCCCAAACGTTGGAGAGAGCAACGTTAACGCCGAGCTTTTTGCATTCCGCAATGATGGTCTCGATCTCGTTGTCGGTATCGGTGGGGAAGCGGTTAACGGCAACAACGCAGGGAAGGCCGAAAACGTTCTTCACGTTATCGATGTGGCGAACGAGGTTGGGAAGTCCCTTGCAAAGTGCTTCAACGTTTTCCGTGCCAAGCTCGGTCTTTGCAAGTCCGCCGTGCATCTTGAGTGCGCGAACGGTTGCAACCACAACAACGGCGCGGGGAGAAAGTCCTGCCATGCGGCACTTGATATCAAAGAATTTCTCAGCGCCGAGATCTGCGCCAAATCCTGCCTCGGTGATGGCGTAATCGCCCATCTTGAGCGCCATCTTCGTTGCGATCACGGAGTTGCATCCGTGCGCAATGTTGGCAAAAGGTCCGCCGTGAACGAATGCGGGCGTGCCCTCCAGAGTCTGAACGAGGTTGGGCTTGATCGCATCCTTCAGGAGTGCGGCCATTGCGCCCTGCGCCTTGAGCTGACCTGCGGTCACGGGCTGATCGTCATAGGTATAAGCAACGATGATCTTAGAAAGTCTTTCCTTCAGATCTGCAAGAGAAGAAGAAAGACAGAGAACTGCCATGATCTCGGAGGCAACCGTAATATCAAAGCCGTCCTCGCGGGGAACGCCGTTTACCTTGCCGCCAAGACCGTCCACAACGTTACGAAGCTGGCGGTCATTCATGTCCACGCAGCGCTTCCAAACGATGCGGCGCGTGTCAATGCCAAGGGCATTGCCCTGGTGAATATGGTTGTCAAGCATAGCGGCAAGAAGGTTGTTTGCCGCGCCGATGGCGTGGAAGTCTCCGGTGAAATGCAGGTTGATGTCCTCCATGGGAACAACCTGTGCGTAGCCGCCGCCTGCCGCGCCGCCCTTGATGCCGAAAACAGGGCCGAGAGAGGGCTCGCGCAGAGCCACAACGGCATCCTTGCCGATGCGGCGAAGGCCGTCGGCAAGTCCGATCGTGGTGGTGGTTTTACCCTCGCCTGCGGGGGTGGGGGTAATGGCGGTAACGAGGATGAGCTTTCCGTCCTCTTTCTTTGTGTCCGAAAGAAGAGAAAGGTCGATCTTCGCCTTGTATTTTCCGTAGTATTCGAGGTAGCTCTCGTCTACGTGTGCGGTTTTGGCAACCTCGCTGATATGTTGCATTTTGCAAGCCTTAGCGATTTCAATGTCGGTAAGAAAAGCCATTGTTGTTTTTCTCCTTACTTAAAGTACTTAACGGCAGAAGCA
Source organism: Eubacteriales bacterium (assembly GCA_045632465.1). Classification (GTDB taxonomy): domain Bacteria; phylum Bacillota; class Clostridia; order Oscillospirales; family CAG-272; genus UBA1740. The sequence continues at coordinate 1,842 of JAZQWS010000316.1, read as the reverse complement.
AAGAGTTTCATGTCGTATTCGCCGGGAACGTTCTTGTAAAGGCCTGCGCCGATACGCTCGGAGTGGCCCATCTTTCCGAGAACTCTGCCGTCGGGCGAGAGAATACCCTCGATCGCTGCCATGGAGTCGTTGGGATTGAAGTGGATATCGTCGGTTGCGTTTCCTGCAAGATCCACGTACTGCGTTGCGATCTGTCCGTTTTCTGCCAAGGATTTCAGCACGCTTTCCTCAGCCAGGAAGCGTCCTTCACCGTGGGAGATCGGAACGTTGTAGATCTCTCCAACCTCGCAGCCTGCAAGCCAGGGCGAGTTGTTGGTGCAAACGCGGGTGCGAACGATGCGGGACTGGTGGCGTCCGATCGTATTGTAGGTCAGGGTGGGGCAATGAGCGTCGGTATCAATGATCTTTCCGTAAGGAACAAGACCGAGCTTGATCAGAGCCTGGAAGCCGTTGCAGATACCGAGCATAAGTCCGTCGCGCTTTTCAAGAAGGTCGGTAACGGCCTCCTTAACCGCGCCGTTGCGGAAGAATGCGGTAATGAACTTACCGGATCCGTCGGGCTCGTCACCGCCGGAGAAGCCGCCGGGAATGAAGATGATCTGAGATTCGTAAGCCTTCTTTGCGAATGCTTCAACGCTGCGGGAAATGCCTGCGGAGGAAAGGTTGTTGATAACGAAGATCTCAGCCTCTGCGCCGGCATCGCGCACTGCCTTTGCGGAATCGAATTCGCAGTTCGTGCCGGGGAATACGGGGATCAGTACCTTCGGCTTTGCCACCTTAACGGCGGGAGCGCGAAGGACGCCCTTCGTATAATTGAAATGAGGAATCGTCTTGGTGGTTTCCTGAATGTTGCAGGGGTAAACGCTTTCAAGCTTTCCTTCGTAAACCTTCTGCAAATCGTCAAGCGCGATCGCGGTTGCCTTGTAAGCGATCTCCGCTTTCTCGGTGGTTGCACCGATCAGCAGGCCGTCGATCTCCTCGGTTGCTTCCACAAGGAAGGAGCCGTAGGAATAAGCGAAGAGGGAGGGAACGGTGAGCGCGTCCTCGTACTTAAAGCCAATGCCGTTTCCGATCGCCATTTTCATAACCGCCTCTGCAACGCCACCCATACCGAGCGTGTAGGTTGCAACCGCCTTGCCGCTTCTCTGAAGCGCGGTAACGGTGTCAAAGAGAGCAAGCAGGGAGGAGGTAACGGGAAGTCCGTCCGCATCATAATCGGGCGTAAGGAGGTAAACCTTGTGGCCTGCCGCCTTAAATTCGGGAGAAACGATGTTCGCCGTCTTGTCGGTCGTAACCGCGAAGGAAACGAGCGTGGGAGGAACGTCCAGCTTTTCAAACGTGCCGCTCATGGAGTCCTTGCCGCCGATGGCCGCAATGCCAAGCTCCTTCTGTGCGCGGAATGCGCCGAGAAGCGCCGCAAGAGGCTGGCCCCAGCGCTTGGGATCTTTGCCGGGACGTGCGAAATATTCCTGGAAGGTAAGGTAGGTGTCCTCAAAGGAAGCGCCTGCCGCAATCAGCTTTGCCGCGGATTCAACCACCGCGAGATATGCACCGTGATAGGGGCTCTTCTCCGCAATGAAGGGGTTGTAACCGTAAGCCATCAGAGAGCAATCGTCCGTGTGTGCCTTTTCAACGGAGATCTTGTGAACCATTGCCTGAATGGGCGTCTGCTGATTCTTTCCGCCGAAGGGCATAAGAACTGTTCCTGCACCGATCGTAGAGTCAAATCTCTCGGAAAGTCCGCGCTTGGAGCAGGTGTTGAGATCGGATGCAAGCGCATTGTATTCCTTAAGGAAATCGTCGGAAATATCGCGGATATGCAAACTATACTTGTCAGTTTCG
>JAZQWS010000315.1:0-14413 GCA_045632465.1 Eubacteriales bacterium | reverse complement strand
GAAACGCTTTCCGCTCGATATGAATTCGAAGGCATCTGGATCGATATGATCGATTGGTATGATTCGCTCTGCATCTGCGAAAACTGCCGCACAAAGCTCCTGCGCGAGGAGGGAATCGAGATGCCGACAGCCGTGGATTATGCCGATCCCGCCTTCGCAAAATACCGCCTTGCGAGAGAAAGATGGCTCTGCGAATTTATGGATATCGTGGAGAGTGCTGTGAAAAAGCATCGCCCCGATGCCACCGTTACCTTCCAAAACGCGGCCTGGGTGCGAGGTCTGGAAACGGGAATTTCCGAAGCCTCCGTGAAGAAAAGCGAATTTCTCGCAGGAGATTTCTACGGACTTCCGCTGGCCTACAGCGTGATCTGCAAGCTCCTGAACAATGCGAGCGAACACCGCCCCGTGGAATTCATGACCTCGCTCTGCGCAGATCTTTCCTCGCACACCGCATCCAAAACCGAGCGCGAGCTTCTCCGCTCCATCCAGGGCTCAATGGCACACAACACGGCCTTTACCTTCATTGATGCGATCGATCCCATTGGAAAAATTCATCCCGCAAGATACGAAAAAATGCGCCGACTCGGCGAAAAAACCGCCAAGGAGAGAGAAAATCTCTGCCCCGATGCGCGCTTGATTGCCGACATTGCCTATTACGTTAACCATGATTCGCTTTTTGAATTCTGCAACGTTCCGATGGCAGAGCATACCTTCCGCGACTCCATCGTTGACAAAATGAAAAACTTTGCAGAGGCCATGATCGAGCGCCATATCGCCTATGACGTGCAGGTGCGAAAAAATCTGAAGGATCTTACCTGCCCTGTGCTCTTCCTTTCCGACCAGCGCATTCTGGAAGAAGAGGAAATCAAGGCGCTGACCACCTTTGTTCAAAACGGCGGCACGCTGATCGCCACGCGCATGACGGGAACGCTCACAAAAAGCGGAAACGCGCTTTCAGACTTTGCGCTTTCGGATCTGCTTGGCGTTCATTACGAGGGGGAGAGCGCATACGATCTTTCCTACCTTCGAAGAAAAGACGCCTCCGTTCAAGAATTTACAGACTATGACGAAGGCTTCCCCATTGCCGTTTCGGGAAAATCCACGCTCGTGAAAGCCGATGCAGATACCGAAATTCTCGCCCACCTTACCTTGCCCATCTCCTCCTCGAAGGATAGCGAGTGCTTCTCCTCTGCCATCAGCGATCCGCCGATCACGGACACCGCACATCCCGCGATCACGCGCAAAAAGATCGGCCAGGGACAGGCAATTTATATCGCTGCCGCTTTGGAGGAATGCCGCCACTTTGAGGGCAGAAATCTTCTTTCCGCTCTGATCCTTTCGGGAAGAGAAAAGCAGATCGAGGTGCAAGCGCCCGAATGGCTGGAGGTTCTGATCCATCATGACGAAGAAAAAAAGCGCTACCTCGTGAATTGCCTGAACATCATGCCGGGATATGATGCAACCGCGAATAATGTAACGATTTCTTTACAAACAGACGATAAAATTCTTTCAGCATACAACATCACCGCATCTGAGACAGTTGCCTTCAAGCAAGAAAACGGGCGCATTTTTATCACGCTCTCTACCGTTGACGGTTTTGCGATGACCGAGCTGAAATACTAAAAAGACCTTGAGAGGAAGAGCTATGAAATTATCTACCTTTCGCGAATATCACGCACATCCATTTGATCTCCCCGTTTTGAAAAAGCTGAAGAAAATCGGCTTTGACGGCATAGATTTCTGCTTCCATCCCACCCTTCTTGCAGACGGAAAGGAAGACTTTATCATCGAAGAGATCCGCGAAAATTTTGAAAAAGCAGGGCTTGTTTGCTCGCAGGTACATCTTCCCTTTTACGACCTGACGCTTCCCAGCGATTGCTATGACGAGTTTGTTGAAAAGCAAATGCGCTTTGCCTTCAAGGCAATGACCGTGCTTGGCGCAAAATGGGGCGCTTGGCATCCCGTGAGCGCAACGCAGGCAAACCACGATCGAAAAATCGCCATGAAGGACAACAAGGAAAAGCTTCTGCGCCACCTGGAAACCGCGGAAAAATACGGCGTTGGCATCGCGGTTGAAAACATTTTCGCCCCCTTCTTTTCTTGGCAGGTGGAGGATCATATCGAGCTGATCGAGAGCATGAATTCCCCCTTGGTTGGTGCGTGCTGGGATTTCGGACACGCAAATCTCCAGGTGAGTGAGAGAGGACACGTGGAGGATTTCAAAATGATCGTGGATAAGATCAAGATCCTGCACGTCAACGATAACCACGCCTGCGAGGATCGCCACCTCTGCCCCGGCATCGGCACGGCGAAATTCGGCGAGCTTCTTCCCATCCTCTTCGCCTCCGGCTTTGACGGATATTTCAACATGGAGTGCGGCATTCCGCGCCGCAACGCGGACATCACCATGACCTATTACGATTGCATCGCAAAATGCGCAAGGCTTTTAATTGATGAAGCGCAGGAAACGCTCCGCGCCGGAAAATAAAATTACGCTTTTGGAGAACTACATATGAAATTATCAACCGATCTTGAATATCACGTGCATTCCTTTGAAGTGCCGTTTCTTAAAAAGTTGAAGGAATTTGGCTACGATGCCGTTGACTTCTGCTTTCATCCTCTGGTTTTCGTGGATGGCAAGGAGGAACAGATCATTGCCGAAATCAAGGAGAATCTGGATGCGGCAGGGCTGGCCTGCTCGCAGGTGCATCTTCCCTTCTATGATCTGACGCTTCCCAGCAATTGCTACGATGAATTCGTTGAGCATCAGATGCGCGGCGCATTCAAGGCAATGAAAACACTTGGCGCAAAATGGGGCGCTTGGCATCCCGTGAGCGCCACCGAGTGTAATTACGACCGCAAGGTTGCCATGAAGGCAAACCAAGAAATGCTGAAAAGACATCTTGAAACGGCGGAAAAATACGGCGTTGGTATCGCAGTGGAGAACATTTTCGCCCCCTTCTTCTCCTGGCAGGTGGAGGATCATATCGAGCTGATCGAGAGTATGAATTCGCCCTTGGTGGGCGCTTGCTGGGATTTTGGGCACGCCAATCTCCAGGTGAGCGAGCGCGGCCGCATCGAGGATTTCAAAATGATCGCAGACAAGATCAAGATCCTGCACGTGGACGATAACCACGCCTGCGAGGACCGCCATCTTTGCCCCGGCATCGGCAACGTGCAATTTAACGAGCTGCTTCCTATCCTCCTGCGCACCGGCTTCGACGGATATTTCAACGTGGAGTGCAATTCCCACGTGCGCCATCCCGAAATTGAGCTTGCCTACCATCACTTCATCGCGCATTGCTCCAAAATTCTGATCGACGAAGCTATGGCGGCAATGTGAAGCCACAAATAAATACAAAAAAGAGTCTCGGAAATGCATCGCGCAAATCCATGGCTCCTAATATTATTTCTTTGGAGTTTTTGCCAAGCTTTTTTCAAAAAGCGAAAAACCTCTTAAACTTCCGGCTTCATAGTCGGGAACAACAATACGTCTCTGATGGATGCGGAATCCGTCAGAAGCATAACGAGACGGTCAACGCCGAAGCCAAGGCCGCCTGTGGGAGGCATACCGTATTCAAGTGCGGTTACGAAATCGTAATCCACCTCGGCACGGCAGTTGGGCTCTTCTGCGCGCTTCTTGGCAACCTGCGCCTCGAAACGGCCGCGCTGGTCGATGGGATCGTTCAGCTCGGAGAATGCATTACCAAACTCGGTGCAGTTGATGAAATACTCGAATCTCTCGGTGAAGAGAGGATTCTCGGGCTTTCTCTTTGCAAGGGGGCTGTTCTCAACGGGATAATCGTAAATGAAGGTGGGCTGAATGAGCTTATCCTCAACGTATGCATCGAAGAGCTCAACGAGAACGGTGCCCTTCGTGGCATCGGCGGGAACCTCTACGTGCATTGCCTTAGCAACCTCTCTTGCCTGCTCGTCGCTCTCCCAGGTGTTGTAATCCGCACCGCTGTACTTCTTAACGGCGTCTACCATGGTGAGTCTCTCCCAGTTTCCAAGGTCGATCTCCTTGCCCTGGTAAGTAATCTTCGTGGAGCCGCAAACCTCTTCGGCAAGCATCTTATAAAGCTCCTCAACGAGATCCATCATGCCGTAATAATCGGTGAATGCCTGGTAAAGCTCGATGGAGGTGAACTCGGGGTTGTGCTTCTGATCCATACCCTCGTTACGGAAGATACGGCCAACCTCGTATACGCGATCCATGCCGCCAACGATCAGTCGCTTCAGATACAGCTCGGTCTCAATACGCAGATACATATCGATATCAAGCGTGTTGTGATGCGTTACGAAGGGGCGAGCGGATGCGCCGATCTCCAGCGGAACGAGAATGGGCGTGTCTACCTCAAGGAAGCCCTTGCCGTCCAGATAACGGCGGATGAGCGTGAGGATCTTGGAGCGCTTTACGAAGGTATCCTTCACCTCGGGATTTACGATAAGGTCAACGTATCTCTGGCGGTATCTCTGCTCAAGATTGGTAAGTCCATGGAATTTCTCGGGAAGGGGGAGAAGCGACTTGGAGAGAAGAACGGCGCTCTCGGCATGCACCGAAACCTCGCCCGTGCGGGTACGGAATGCAAAGCCCTCGATGCCGATGATATCACCGATATCCCACTTCTTGAAGGAAGCATAAAGCTCGTCGCCAAGATCGTTGCGAGAGAGATAAACCTGGATCTTTCCGTCGCCGTCCAGAAGGTGAGCGAAGGAAGCCTTACCCATGATTCTGCGGCCAACCATACGGCCCGCAATGCGAACGCGCATGGGCTCTGCACCCTCAGCGGAAAGCGCCTCTTCGTTTGCCTCAAAGTCGCGGATGATGCCCGCACTCTTTGCAGTCACGTCAAACTTCGTGATCTCATAGGGGTTCTGTCCTGCCTCAACGAGGGCAGAAAGCTTCTCTCTGCGCACAGCGAGCTCGCTTGTGCTATTAAGAGTTTCATTGTTATTCTGAAGATTTTCCTGTGCCATATGCGGCTCCTTTCTTTATCAAATGCAAATATTTATTTGCATTATTCCTCGCTTGCTCTCTTTACGGACAAAATCTGAAGGTGCTGAACACGTGCGCCCTCAACCACAACCTCGTCACCTGCCTTGGCGCCGAGAAGTGCCACGCCGATAGGAGAGGAGTCCGAAATCTTTCCCTGCACGGGATCGGTCTCATACGAACCAACGATATGATAAGTGAATTCCTTATTTCTTTCCTTATTGAAAAGGGTAACGATCGAGCCAACGCTGATGCGGGAGCGGTCGATCTCGGATTCATCCACAACCTTTGCGTTTGCAATCAGCTCCTTGAGCTCGGCGATTCTTGCATGGATCTTGCCCTGCTCTGCCTTCGCCTCATCGTACTCGCTATTCTCGGAAAGGTCGCCAAAGGCACGTGCGGTGGAAATATCCTTTTTGTTTTCCTCCACCTTTACGCTTACAAGATAATCCAGCTCATCCTGCAATGCACGAAAGCCCTCGTGGGTGTAAGTCTTTACTTCTGCCATGATACGTTTTTACTCCTGTATATTTCTATGTTTTATTTATTATTTACTAAATCAAAAAGCGTTTGCCGCGCAACCTCCATTGCCGCCTCCTCCTCGCAAACAATATCCGGAATCACACCGATACCGTGATAATTGACGCCCGAGGGAGGATTATAGAAGGCGGATGTCATGGTTATAACCGAGCCGTCCGCGAGGTGATACGAGCTTTGCATAATGCCCTTGCCGTAGGTCGCCTCCGCCGTGCCAACAAGCGTGACACGAAGAAGCCCCATATCGTTATAGTCACGAAGCGCCGCCGTAAAAATCTCACCTGCCGATGCGGTTGTGCCGCCGCAAATTACAACGCAGGGAAGCTCGATGATATCGTCATCACTTGCCACATATGCCGTTGGCGTTTCATTTTCCGCTCCGTACGATAAAAGCTCCGTTCCGTCCGGAACAAAGCAATCCAGAACGTTCAACACCGAGCTGAGATAGCCGCCGGGATTTTCCCGCACATCAAAAATAAATCCGATCGCGCCCGCCTCGGTAGCGGCTTCGATCGCGGCCTTAAAATACTGATACGTGCTTCGCTTGAAGGAAGAAACGTAAATATAAGCAACCTTATCCTCGGAGATCGAATACGAAACGGTCATATTCTCCATATTCTCGCGCAGGATCGTGAAAGAAAGAAGCTCGCCGTTCCGAAGAACCGTGAAGTTCACCGGCTCGCCGATATCGCCCGAAAATTGCGAGAAGGCATCCTCCATCGTTTCCTTTGTTACAAGCATACCTTCCACGGAATAAAGCAGATCGCCAACCTGAACGCCTGCGCGCTCTGCGGGGGAATCCATAACCAGGCGTCTTACAACGACGGTTCCTTCGTCGTAATTTTTCCGCACCGTTATGCCGATACCGCCAAACGATCCGCTCATCGACGCCTTGTATTCCTCGTATTCCGCCTCGGTGCGATATATTGCGTATTTGTCATCCAGCGCCATCACCATACACTTGATCAGCGCATCCGTGTATGCCGTTTCATCCGAGAAGGAAACAAGATCGTAATAAAGGCGCATGAAGCAAGCGGCCGCTTCCTCGGCCATGGCTTCCACGTCGATCTTTTTATAGAAGCCGCCGCGCATCGTTCGCTCTGCGTCTCTCAGCTTCTTTATATCATATCCCTTAGGAAACTTCCACCGAATGAAGCACTCCACCACCGAATCACAAGACTCGATGCTGATGTTTTCGATGCGGTTTTCAAGCTTTTCCTTTTCCGCCGTTGCATCAACGGGAGCACAGGAAACGAGGATGGATAAAATAAGAACAAGCGACAGAAGAAGCGCCGAGATGCGAAGCCCGCGCGTTTTTGCTAAAGAAGGGTTCTTTGCCATGTGTATCCTTTCGCATGCCATAGGCATGAGTTGTATTCCGCCGAAAAAAGCAGGATTTTTGCACCTTGAAGAAAAAAGCGGGTGCCGACCTCATTTTTCGACGAACATGAAAAAAACAGTTTTTGGTAGCCGCACAGTTCGTCGACTACCAAAAGCTATTCTCTATCTTATGCAAATCAAGCCGTTTTTATCAAAACTTTGCAGGGCGCGAGGTGAGATACTTCTTAACCATCAAGGCAACCTTGAAGGTTACCGCATGATCGAATTCGCGCAGATCTAGGCCCGTGAGCTTGCGGATCTTTTCAAGACGGTATACCAGAGTGTTACGGTGAACGAAGAGCTTGCGCGAGGTTTCCGAAACGTTCAGGTTATTCTCAAAGAAGCTCTGCACGGTCATCAACGTTTCTCTATCCAGAGACTCAAGCGATCCCTTCTTGAAAACCTCCTGAAGGAAGATTTCGCAAAGCGTTGTCGGCAACTGATAGATCAAGCGGCCGATGCCGAGATTCTCATAGGACATAACGGGATGCTCGATATCAAATACCTTGCCAACCTCCAGCGCGATGCGCGCCTCCTTGTATGCGTTTGCAAGATTCTTGAGATTCTCAACCACGGAGGAAATACCGATCTGCACCTTAACGGAATGCTCCTTGGCAAGCGCATTCAACATAGAAAGCGCCATTCCCTCCAGCTCCTCGCCGGTGATGTTTTCCGCTACCTCGCGGACAACAACGATATCCTGCTCGGAAATATTGATTACGTAATTATGGCTCTCCTCATCGGAATAGAGACCCTGCACCATCTCGAAGGGGCTCACACCGGAAAACTGCCCCTGGAACTTCAGAACGAAAACCGCTCTGAAATCCTCATTATTAAAATGAAGCTCGTTCGACTTAATGTAAATATCGCTGGGAAGAATATTATCAAGAATGATATTCTTAATAAAGGATCCCTTATCGTACTTCTCATCGTACAGGCGCTTGATATTGCCGAAGGAAATGGAAAGGAGCTGCGCCATCTTATCGGCATGCTCATCCTCTCCCTCCACGAAAACAACGCAATCGGTTTTCGTTCCTGCGGATATCGAACGGTATGTATATCCATCAATCAAAACCTTCTCCGGAGAGAAAGAAAGCTCCTGCTGAATGCGTTGCCGCGCCTCACCAATCTTGCTGAGCTCGCTGCAGGCAACGACGATGCTGTTTTCATCGATGACACCGATCGTGCGACCAACGACCTCTCTCATTTGGTGAATAACAGTTTGATACAAGCGGTTAGACATAAACCTCTCCCTTCGCCGGAAAAAAACTTTTTGTTTATACTGTACTATATTCTACACTATTTTTCGTCTTTTTTCAATAGTTTTTTGAAAAATTTTTTCTTTTTATACAAAAAAAATCTTATATGTTTGTATATTATGGCAAAAACCGCATTTTTACAGCTCAAATTCGTACGAAATATCGCTCAAAACGCAGAGCGGAGCGGTTTCGCAGCGCAAAATTCTCTTGCCAAGTCCCACAAGCGCGCATCCTGCATTTTTCGCAGCTTCAGCCTCTGCGAGGGAAAAACCGCCCTCCGCGCCGATGATCACGGCCATGCGCTTTGCATCCTTGTGATCGGTCAAAACCTTTTTGAGGCTCTCCGTCCCGTCGCCCTCATAGCAGAAAAGAGCGACGTCAAAATCCTTCACCGCGGCAAGCACCGAGGCAAAGGAAAGCGTTTTTCCAACCTCGGGAATGCGGCCGCGGCCGCATTGCTTGGCCGCCTCCTCCGCGATGCGGCATTGGCGGGCATTCTGCTTCTCCTCGCGCTCGGCGCGGGGCTGCTTGATGCATCTCTCCGACAAAAACGGAACAACGGAGCAAACGCCGAGCTCCACCGCCTTCTGAATCACGAGCTCCAGCTTATCCCCCTTGGGATATCCCATATAAAGCGTTACCTCCACGGGAGGCTCGGCATCCGAATCCTTGCTTGAAAGAACCGTTAATCGGCAAATATCGTCGCGCAGGCTATCCAGGCGGCACAAATGCTCCTTGCCGTGCATATCACAAACGGTTACCTCGTCGCCTACCGCCATGCGGAGTGAGCGCGCCATGTGAAAGGCATCGTCTCCAAGAATGGTGACGCTATCCCCTTCAAATCCGGTGGACGGAACGAAAAATCTCGGCATCTCTTTTTCCCTTTCTATCGTGGATCCTGCGCACGTGCGCAGGCAAAGGATCTTTCTTTACAATTATATTAGTTTGCGCGGCGAACGAGAAGCGCAACCCAATCGTTTTCATTCTCCTCGCGCTCAACCACGAAGCCCTCGGCCTTGGCCGCGGCGATCACATCCTCCTTGCGGGGCGCAATGATACCCGAAAGGATCAGGGGCGCACCGGGGAGAAGAAGCTCTCCGATATCCGGGAGCATACGCAAAATGATATCCGCAACGATGTTTGCAACACAAACGCCGTACTGCTGTGCGCGATCCACGCCGGCCAGAAGATCCGAAACGCCAACCGTGATATTTCTGCATCCGTCCGCCTCGGCATTTTCCTTGGCCACGCGAACAGCCACGGGATCGATATCGTATGCGTAAATATCGCTTGCACCAAGCTTGGAGGCACAGATCGAAAGGATGCCCGATCCTGTTCCAACGTCCAAAACGCGCTCTCCGCCCTTGATCACGTCCTGCAGAATGCGCATAACGAGACGCGTGGTTTCATGCGTTCCCGTTCCAAAAGCCATGCCGGGATCCATGCGAACAATGATCTCGCCCTCGGCGGCCTCGTATTCCTCCCATGCGGGAACTACCGTTACGCGGCCGAGCCGGATCGGCTTATAATACTTTTTCCAGTTTTCTGCCCAATCGTCCTCCGAAACGCCCTCGGCCTCGATCGAAACCTCAAGTGCCAAGGCGCGGAAGCGATCCTGCAAGAAGGCGCGGAATTCGGCAATCGGCTTCTCTTCGGGAACAAAAATGGAAACCGCAATGCGATCCTTATCCGCATTCAATATCGATTCATCCACCAATTCTCCGTACATTCCGTTAAAGGAAAAATCGCTGAAGTCCTCGATCATCAGCCCGTTATCGAGCATGCTCATAACTGCAGAGATCTCTTCAAGATCCTTCACGTTTCCCTTTGTTGTCAGCTTCGTCCAGCTTCCTGCCATTCTCTATATACCTCCTCAGCCTTGTTTTTGTCAACATTTATTTGCTTTATAAGCTCTTCTTTTGAAGAAAACAGTTTTTCATCCCGTAGGCGAGAGATGAATTTCACCTCCACGGATTGCCCGTAAAGATTTCCGGAGAAGCCGCAAAGATGCGTTTCCGCATGGATGCTTCTCTCTCCGAAGGTGGGGCATGTGCCAACGTTTGTAACCGACGGAAAATCTCCATCGCGCGTGCTTGCCACAGTGGCGTACACACCGGAGGAAAGGAGGATCCGATCCTCTGCCATCGGCAGGTTCACCGTTGGAAATCCGAGCGTTTTTCCGCGCCCGTCGCCACCTTCCACCTCGCCCGAAAGCACGTACGGTGCGCCGAGCATTTTCGCAGCGTTTTTCACGTCACCCTTCAAAAGATGCGTGCGGATCGCCGTTGAGGAAAGAAGCTCACCCTCGTAATACGTCGGCGGAAGCGTTACACTCTCCAGTCCGAGCGCCTGCATATAACGCATCAGCGACTCGGCATTTCCCTCTGCACCGCGACCAAAGCGGTAATTAAAGCCGCAAACCGTGACGGCGGCGCGAAGATCCGAAGCAAGACAGCGGCAGACAAAATCCTCCGCCGTGATATTCATGATGGAGGAAAGCTCGCACATAAAAACGTAGTCCACGCCAAGGGAGGAAAGAAGCGAGAGCTTCTGCCTCGTATCGTAAAGCCGAGGCTCCTTCTTTTTCATCGCCCCGTCCTCTGCAGGAAAGGTGAAAACCCCAAGAGGAAGACCAAGATTCTTCGCCTTTTCGGCGGCCAGCGCGATCAGGGCGCGATGCCCAAGATGAACGCCGTCAAAAAAACCGAGCGCCAGCACCGTTTTGCTCGGCGCACAGCAGATTCCCGGCTGATAGCTGAAAACTTCCATCCCGTATTCCTCCTTCGCTGCAATTTACACGTTGCTCTTTATTTTAGCATAATATCCAAAAAAAGTCAATGGCAGACGCCGCCTCACCTTTAAAAAAAGAAAAATATTGCCCATGGCACGCCTAAAAAACAAAATATTTGACAAAACCTTCTATATGTGTTAGAATAATATGAATCAATCCAGCCGCCAAAGCGGCAGAACGGAGTTTTGTATGCAAAACAAGTTAAACGTAAAACGCACCATTCTCGTTGGCTTTGCCTTTTTCCTGATTTCGGCATTCTGGCAGTCCTACGACAAGATCGTTCCCATTATTCTCACCTATCGCTTTGATATGCCGCAATGGCTTTCGGGTATTATCATGTCGCTGGATAATGTTTTTGCCGTATTCATGCTTCCTATCTTCGGCGCGCTTTCGGATAAGATCAGCACACGCTTCGGAAGAAGAACCCCGTTTATCCTCGTCGGCACGGTTGCCGCTGTTGTTTTTTATATCTTCCTGAGCTTTGCACCCTCGCTCGCGCTCTTCATTATCCTCTTGCTTTTCACGCTGATCGCTATGGCGACCTTCCGCTCTCCCGCAGTTGCCCTGATGCCCGACGTTACCGAAAAGTCCCTGCGCTCCAAAGGTAACGCCATCATCAACCTGATGGGAACGGCAGGCGGCATCGCAGTGCTCGGCGTTGGTCTTTTCATCAAGGTTGGCGAATCGCACGCGAAGAACTACCCGATCTACGTTGGCTTCGTTTGCGCAATCATGATCGCGGCGCTGGTTGTTTTCCTTCTGACCGTTAAGGAATGCGCCTGGGCGAAGGAAGCGGATGCGCTGAACCGCGCGCTTTCCTCCGACACCAAGGAAGAAGAAGCATCCTCCGCCGAGGAAAAGAAGCACAAGCTCACAAAGTCTGAATTTATCTCCCTTTGCCTGATCCTCGCATCGGTTGCGCTTTGGTTTACAGGCTACAACGCCGTTACCTCCAAGTTCTCGGTTTACGTGGAGGAGGTTTTCTCCTTCCGCAACGAAGCGGGCGCGATCATCGGCGATCCCAAGGTTTCTTATGACGCCGCCCTGATGGTGGCACAGATCGCGGCGATCATCGCCTATATTCCCGTTGGCCTCGTTTCCTCCCGCTTTGGCCGCAAAAAGACCATTCTGGCGGGTATTATCCTGCTGAGCGCCGCCTTCGGCTTTGCCGCGCTGATCAATATGAACACGCCGCCCCTTCCCATGTATCTTCTCTTCGCCCTGGCAGGTATCGGCTGGGCAACCATCAACGTGAACTCCTTCCCCATGGTGGTTGAGCTGGCAACGGGCAGCGACGTTGGCAAATACACCGGCTATTACTACACCGCTTCTATGTCTGCCCAGATCATCACGCCCATTCTTTCGGGCGCTCTCGTTGGTTGGATCGGCTGGGATATCTTCTTCCCCTACGCCACGCTCTTCACAACGCTTTCCTTCATAACGATGCTCTTTGTTAAGCACGGAGATGCAAAGCCCGCACAGAAGGCTTCACTCCTTGAGCATCTCGACACCGATGATTGAGGTATTTTCTATGCTTCCGACAGTTATTACGATTCTTATCATTTTTCTCTTGATCTTAATTTCGGGTCTCGTGGTTTACGCCTGCCTGACCTTCCCGGGAAAACGCCGCCCGATCTCCCCCGAGCTTCTCGGCGTGCAATACGCGCACCGCGGCCTGCATAACGCAGAACGTGCAGAAAACTCGATCTCGGCCTTCCGCCGCGCGGTGGAGCTTGGCTTCGGCATTGAGCTGGACGTTCGCCTCTCGAAGGACGGCACGCTCGTTGTTTTCCATGACGATACCTTAGACCGTGTGACCGGGCAGAGCGGCCGCGTGATCGACTACACGGCAGAGGAGCTTTCTGCCATGCGCCTTTCCGGCACGGAGGACGGCATTCCCACGCTTGCCGAGGTGCTCTCACTCGTTGGCGGGCGCGTTCCTATCCTCGTTGAGATCAAAGAGGATGCCTCGGTCAGCGAGGTCAGCCGCAAAACGGCCGAAATGCTCAAATCCTACAACGGACCGCTTCTGATCGAATCCTTCAATCCCCTGGCGCTCGGCCGCATCAAGGAGGCTCTGCCGCAGATTCCGCGCGGACTTCTCTGCGATCATTACACAAAAAAAGCCGAATACAGAAAGCCGACTTTCTACCTTCTGCAATGGTTTCTTCTGAATTTCAAGGCGAAGCCCGATTTCTACGCATTCAATCACGAAAATCGCACCTATCTCCCCTTCCGCCTGCAATGCAGGCTCTATAAGCGCCCCACCTTCGCATGGACGGTTCGCACCCGACTTGACAAAGAGATCTGCCACGAAAGCGGATTCACCTCCATCATTTTTGAGGATTTTAACCCCAAGGAAGAAGCATAATGAAACTTCAGCTTGTTGCCACCTGCCTCTTCGGCCTGGAGCATATGCTCGGCGAAGAGATTGATGCCCTCGGATACGAGCGCATCTCCACCATAGACGGGCGTGTTACCTTTCTCGCAGACGAGGAGGGACTTGCCCTTGCAAACGTTTTTCTGCGCTTTGCGGAGCGCGTTTATATCAAGCTCGGATCCTTTGAGGTTCATAGCTTTAATGACCTCTTCGAAGGAACGAAGGCTCTGCAATGGTCCACCTTTATCGGCAAAAACGATGCATTCCCCGTTAAGGGACATTCGATCAAATCCTGCCTGACCTCGATTCCGGACTGCCAGGCCATCGTGAAAAAAGCGGTTGTGGATTCGCTTTCCGCCATTTACGGCATCAAGCAATTCCCCGAGGAGGGCGCGAAGCACCAGATCGAATTTTTCATTCTCAACAACGAAGCCACCCTGATGATCGACACCTCGGGGCTTCCGCTTCATAAGCGCGGCTACCGCCGCGAGGCAAACGATGCGCCCATCCGCGAAACCTTAGCCGCCGCAATCGCAAAGACCGCGCGCCCGCGCGAGGACGTTCTTTTCTGGGACCCCATGTGCGGAAGCGGAACGATCGCCATTGAGGCCGCCATGATAATGAACAACGTCGCGCCCGGCAAGCGCCGCCGCTTTGCGGCCGAGGATTTTCCTTGGCTTGACAAGCGCTATTTCGCCGATGCCCGAGAGGAAGCCATCGCAGGCGAGATCCGCTCAGGCTTTGAGGCTTACGCCTCGGATATCGACGAGCGCGCCGTTGCCTTAACGATCCAGAATGCAAAGGCCGCAGGTGTCAATCACGCCATCCGCGTCATGCGCGAGGATTGCCGCCGCATCAAAGCCGAAGGCCGCCGCGGAACGATCGTTACCAATCCGCCGTACGGCGTGCGACTCGGCACGCGCGAGGATGTTGAGCGCCTCTACCGCGACATGGGCCGCCACTTCCGCTCCCTCGCCCCCTGGCAGGTCTACGTGATCACCTCGCACGAGGGCTTTGAGCGCTTCTACGGCAAAAAGGCCGACAAGGTGCGAAAGCTCTATAACGGCATG
>JAZQWS010000314.1:0-6247 GCA_045632465.1 Eubacteriales bacterium | reverse complement strand
TTCTGGAGCTGAGCCTCCCTCATCCGATGCGCCGCATCGTTTGGAAGGATCTGCCGCACCTCGGTTCTTACGTTGTGACCTACGAGGACGGAGCTTGTGCAGAGATCGAGCTTCGCTACGGAAGAAACGTGATGGAGCTTTGCCATACCTACGGCGAGCCGAAGCTTCTCCAGTACTTCCGCCATAACGGCTACGTTGGCACGTATTTCGCAGATCCCATCTGCCTCGGAAAAACCGATTGCGGCGAGGATCTCACACTCCTTTCCTTCCCCTGGGACAACCCGCACCCCGACAAAAAAGTTTCCAAAATCGTTTATAAACCGATGGATGAAAACGTGCATCCCGTGCTCGCAAGCGCCGTGATGCTGACAAAAATACACTAATTATGTAAATAAATGCTTACATGGAGATAATTATGAAGACTTATAAAGACATCCTTGGCGAGAACCGCGCCTTCGCAGAAAGCACCTTTGAAAAGCTGAACAAAAAAGCTTTGCAGATGGCGATCCGCTCCAGAAACAAGCTCGTAGACGGCGTTCTTGAAAACGGGCTGCATAAGGAGGTTGAGCCTACCTGGTGGACCACCGGATTTTTCGGCGGCATGAACTATATGCTCTACGCCTACACGAAAAATGAGGAATATCTCAAAACCGGAAAGGCGCAGGAAAAGCTGATGGACGCCGCCTTCCTTCAGGAAATGAATCTGCACCATGACGTTGGCTTCCAGTGGCACATTCTCTCCGGCGCAGGCTATGCCCTCACGGGAGATAAGGATTCCTACCGCCGCGCATTTTATGCCGCTTGCACGCTCTTCTCCCGCTACGTGATCGATGGAAAATACATCATCGCCTGGCCCGGACAAAACGAGAAGAACTGGACGATCATTGACAGCATGATGAACGTTCCTCTCCTCTACCGCACCTCCGAGCTGATCGGTGACGACCGCTTCACCCGCGTTGCCAAGGCGCACGCCGACACCTTGATCCGCACGCACGTGCGCGAGGACGGCTCTGTGGCACACATCGTGGAGCATGACCGCGAAAGCGGCGACGTGATCTGCACCTATGCCGGCCAGGGCTGTGCCGTTGGCTCCTCCTGGTCTCGCGGCCAGGCATGGGGACTTTACGGCTTTATCCTTTCCTACATTCACACGAAGGAGCAGCGCTATCTTGACACCGCGCGCCGCATCGCGGATTACTTCCTCGCCTGCGTGGAAAAGGACGGCTACCTGCCTCGCGTTGACTTCCGCTCCCCCGACTCCGATCCCGTTTACTACGACAGCACCGCGGGTGCTTGCGCAGCCTGCGGCCTGATCGAGATTGCCAAGGCGCTTCCCGAGGAAGAGGGCGGCTTCTATATGGACGGCGCGATCAAGATTCTGCGCGCCATGGAAGAAAAGTTTGTTGACTACGATGTGGAAAACGACCATATTCTCGGCTACGGCACCGTTCGCTATCCCATCCCCGGCGTTTATACCCCCGAAGAGGCAAAGGTGCACATCAGCATCATCTACGGTGACTTCTTCTTCACCGAGGCAATTCTGAAGCTTTTGGAGGCTGACTTCCTCCCCTGGTAAAACCAAATGGAACGACTGAAAACCAAACGCAGATTTTCGCCAACGGAAGGGCCGATTCTTTCCTCGATGATCCTCTTTGCGCTCCCGATCGTTTGCTCGAGCCTTCTATCCCTCCTTTATCAATCGATGGATCTGTGGGTTCTCTCCTTCTTTTCGGCAACCGATGCGATCGCCTCCGTTGGATCCACGACCTCGATCGTTTCGCTCTTTCTCTCCATCTGCTCGGGGCTTGGCGCAGGCATCGGCATCCTTTTCTCCAAGGCCTTCGGCAAAAAAGACAAGGAGGAAACGCATTCTCTGCTCTCCACCTCGATCGTGATGGCGCTGGCGCTCGGCCTTGCCGTTGCCGCCATCGGCATTTTTGCTATCCGCCCGCTTCTGATCCTGACGAATTGCCCGGAGGAATGCCTTTCGGATGCGATTCTTTACGCAAGAACCTACATTCTCGGAACGCCGTTTATCCTGCTCAGCAGTTATTCCTCCTCCGCGATCAGCGGATCGGGAAACAGCCGCTATCTCTTTCTCGTTTCGGTGATTTCAGGCGTGGTGAATATGTCGCTCAACGTTGTTTTTGCGCTGATTTTGCCAAACGTGGTGCTCGCCGTTGCGCTGGCAACCGTTTGCTCCACGGCCCTGAACGCCGTTCTTTATCTGCGTTTTATCACAAGACCCGACGGCGCGATCGGATTCTCGCTTCGCGACGTGCGCTTTTCCTTCCGCGTTTTTCTGGATATGCTCCGCTATGGGCTTCCCGCAATGTTCACGCTCATCGTCAGCCCCCTTGTCAATATGCAAATCCAATCCGCGATCAATTCGCACGGCGCGGATGCCATTGCGGGCAACACCGCCTGCATGCAGTTTGAAAACTTGATCTCCTACGTGGTGCTCGCTCTCTCGAGCGCAACGCTCACCTTTATGGGGCAGAACATCGGCGCAGGAAAGCCCGACCGCGTGCGCCGCGTCTTTTTCTGCGGAACGGCCTCGAGCACGAGCATCGCCGCCGTTCTGGTTGCGCTGATCCTGATATTTTCCCGCCCGCTTCTCTCCATCTATGTCGGAAGCAGCGCCGCGGCGGTGGAATTCGGCGCGATCCGCATGCGCTACGTTCTCCTCTTTTTTATCCTTACCGCGAATCCTATGAACGTTGCCATCCGTGCCTTCGGCCAACCGCAATGGGAAACCGGCGTTAATCTCTTCTTTTCCCTCGGCTTCCGAACGATCTGGATGCAGTTCATCTATCCCCTTAAGGCAACGATCGAAAACCTCTATCTTTGCTTCCCCATTACCTACATTCTGACACAAATATGCTACGTCTGTATTCTGACCGTCCTCTTCCGCCGCTACAATAAAAGTGCACCGCAAACCGAGGAAAACGAAAAGGTCACAGATTAAACGAAAGGAAAAACGCTATGTTTTGTCTTGAAAAAGCAAAATCCCCCGAATTTTGGAAAGAAGTGCGCGAAAATCCCGCCTATGCGTCCTTGATAGAACAGGTGCGCTCCTACTATAATCCCGATGACACTTTGGATTTTTCCATCATCCGCTTCTCCCAACGTTTCAAATTTTATAAGGACGGCGATAGAGGAACGGCCGAAACGCCCTATTTCCGCCGCCGCCGCAATCTTAGCGTGCTGGCGATCCTTGCGCTCATCGAGCCCGAGCGCGAGGACTATATGGAGCGAATCAACGACCTTGTGTTCGCGATCTGTGACGAATACAGCTGGTGCCTCGCCGCGCATACCCCCTCCGAGGGTGATGCCGCAATAGATCCTTACGTTGTTGATCTCTTCAACAGCGAAACCGCCGCCATGCTTGCCGCTCTCACCCACGTGCTCGGAGAAAGGCTTCACCCCGTTGTCAAGGCAAGAGCCGAGGCCGAGGTGCGCCGCCGCGTGATCGAGCCCTTCAAGGCAAAATTCCAGCCCGGTGAAATGGGCGGAAACAACTGGTCCACCGTTGTCGGCGGAAGCGCGGCCATCTGCTTCTATCTTCTTGACAGAGCCTCCTTCCGCACGGTGCTTCCCCGCTTCTGCGATAGTCTGAACGATTTCGTCGCGAGCTATGAAAATGACGGCACCTGCACCGAGGGCTTCGGCTATTGGAACTACGGCTTCGGCTACTTTATCTTCCTTGCCGATCTCGTGCGCGAGCAGACGGGCGGAAAAATCGACTTCTTCAAAAACGAAAAGGTGCTACGGATGGCAACCTTCCCGAAGCGCTGCTTCCTTCCTCCCTCGGGGGAAACCCTGAGCTATGCCGACGGCACAACGAAGGGCATTGCCGACCTCGGAAGCTGGTATTTCCTCTGCGGCGAATATCCCGAACAGGTGAAGCCCCTGCTGCGCGATCAGCTCTATATTTGGCCCGGCAACGTTGGCTTCGTTTCCTATCTGCGCACCTTCCTTTGCTATGATCCGAATCTGAAGATTCCGACCGAGGCCGAGATCTGCGACTACGTGCTTCCCGATGCAAAGCAGGTTGTGATCCTGCGCGAGCGTTACGCTTGCACCGCCAAGAGCGGCAACAACGCCGAAAAGCACAACCACAATGACGTCGGCTGCTTTATCTTCGCCGACGAGGATGGGCAGGCCATCTGCGACCTCGGCGCGGGGCTTTACACCCGCGAATACTTCCGCCCCGAAACGCGCTATCAGATCTTCTGCAACCGCTCGATGAGCCACAGCGTTCCGATCTTTGACGGCAAGGAGCAAAAAGAGGGCGCACAGTTCAAGGGTACGTTTGCCTATGAAAACGGCGTGATGACGATGGAGCTCGCCGATGCTTACGGCATCGATGCGCTGAAATCCTGCGAGAGAAAAATCGCCTTTGACGGTACGGGCATCACTCTGACGGACGCCTTTGATTACAAGGGCGAGAAAATCACCGAGCGCTTTGTGACCACGCGCGAGCCTGCCGTTTCCTGCGGCGCGATTCAGCTCGGCAAAACCCGCCTTGCCTTTGATTCCGCGCTCACGCCTCGCATCAGCACCGTTACCCATTACCTGCACGGCTACAAGGGCGACACCATCCCTGTTTATTGTATCGACTTTGACCTTGACGGCAATGCGAAGGAATTTTCCATCCGTGCGGAAGCGATAAAGTAAACATTTTGTAATCAAATATTTACAAAACAGGAAGTATCAAAAATGGAATACAAAATTTATCAGCGTTTTCCTCTCGGCAACGAGAAGAGAAAATGGAAGCAGGAAAACTTCATTCTTTCGCAGTTTTCCGCAAAAGCAAAGGATATGCGCAAGGCGCTCCTTCACTGCAAAGAGGCAGGATTTAACCTCTGCGAAATCGCCTGGGCCTCGCACGAGCAGGCCGAGGAGGCGGCGCTTCTTTCCGAGGAACTCGGCATTGATATTCTATACCAGGATATGAGCCGATATGGGGGAATGCAGGAAAATCGAAAATGCGAGGTGAGCGACCTCGCCACTCTGATTGAGGAAAAGCGCCACCTTTCACACATCGTCGGTTACTACATTTGGGACGAGCCTTATCACGATGACGAGATCACAGAGGCAAGACGACTCACGGATCTTTGCGAGAAGATCGCGCCCCATCTGATGCCCTTCTCGGTGGCGATCCCGAGCTATAACCCTGCCTACACCTGGCAAAACCGCCGCTACGAGGAATATCTCGAAAAATACGCCACCACCATTGAGCCGCCCATGCTTTCGCTGGACTATTATCCGATCGGCATGGCGGAGGTAACCGAGGCGCTCCAATGCGACAAATCCCTGATGTGGTGCGACCTCGGACTTCTGCGCAAGCTCGGCAAGAAATACGATATGCCGATTTGGTTTTATTATCAAGGGCAAAATCTCAACAAAGCCGCGCGCTTTACCTTCCCGATGATCCGCGCAATGATGTATGCGGGCGTGCTTTACGGCGCCAAAGGTCTCCAGCATTATACCGCCACCGGCTCCGTGATCACCAAGGAAGGCGAGAAGGATATTTTCTTTGAGCCGCAAAAGCAGATCCATCGCGAATTCGAAAGCCTCGGCAACACGCTGATGGCGCTGGATTGCAAGCGCGTAATCCATGACGAGAGCGTTTGCCCCGAAAGCGTTGATTTCGCCGCCCTGCACGAAACGATCAAGGACAGTGCATACTTCTCGTCTCCGCTCCCCAAGCGCATCTCAGTTTCGGAATTTGAGGATGCCTATGGAAACGGCTACGTGCTCATTTTCAACCGTGATTACGAAACGGAGCAAGCCGTCACGCTTCCCCTCAAGGAAGCCTTCCGCATCTACGAGACCTCAAAGAAGGACGGAAGCCAACACGTGATTGAGAACGAAGCAAGCATTTTCTCGCTCACCCTCGCCCCCGGCGATGCCCGCCTGTTCCGATTCCAAAGCTCCAAGGATGCGCCCTTCTCGATCGAATATAGGCTTTGTATTTAAAAACAAAAAAGTGCGAAACGAATCCGTTTCGCACTTTTTTGTTATGAATCGTTTACATTTTCGCATTTTATAACTAAGATGCTTTTGCTTGCGAGGCGTTCATTTTAACAATTCACAAAGATCCTCAAAGGTCATGCCGCCGATATAAGGCGAGGGATCAACAAAAGAAAGACGGTCTGCTTCCATACCAACGAGCGCCTTTTCCAGCTCCTCAACCGGGCGGATGCCGAAGAAATCGCCGAGGATCGTGATGGCCTCTATG
>JAZQWS010000313.1:0-9294 GCA_045632465.1 Eubacteriales bacterium | reverse complement strand
AAAGTTATAATTGTGCATATATGGAAAAACGACAAATTCCCGCGAAGGAATCTGTCGTTTTCATGGTGCTCCTGCGGGAACTCGAATCCCGGACACCTTGATTAAAAGTCAAGTGCTCTACCTACTGAGCTACAGGGGCATTGAAAATCCCTTACGCCACAAGGGTTTTTGGCTTCAAGTGCCATTGATTTTTTTGGGAGATGGCCTCTTGATTCGTTTTTTTGCGGTTAAAAGCAAAGTGCTTTACCTAATGAGCTATAGGGGCATATCACCGCGCCATAATATAATAGCACATTATCCCTGATTTGTCAATAGTTTTTGGCAAAAAACTTATATAAAAGATTTGAAAGAGGTTGTATTCAAAAAACAAAACGCTCTGCGCGAAATCCACGCTCTATTAAAGCCATCTGCATTTTTTCTGCTAATGCCGAATCTTTTGTCAGTGCAAAAACAGCAGGGCCGCTCCCACTCATCATGGATGCCTCTGCGCCCATATCCGCAAGGAGAGATTTTGCTTCGGTCGCGCGAGGGCAAAGAGGAAGAACGGCATCCTCAAAAATGTTGTAGAATGGCGGAAGCGCACCGTCTTTCACCGAAGTAAGTTCACGGCGCTCTGCGAGGTTCGGCGGAAGCGCAATGCTGCCGTTGAAGTAATTATACATTTTATCCAGTTGCTCGTAAGCGCGTGGCGTGGAAGAAGCTTCTTCTGTTGTGGCGATGATGCCGAAATAGCCGCCGTCGCAGGGAAGCGGTTGAATTTTTTCTCCGCGACCGGTGCAAAGCGCACGTCCGCCAACCAAGCAGAATGGAATATCACTTCCGAGTGAAGCCGCGATTTTATGAAGCTGTTCCTTGGGCAGAAGATTTGGGAACATAGTGTCCAGTGCGCGAAGTGTTGCCGCCGCATCCGCCGATCCGCCGGCAAGTCCGGCCTCCATTGGAATGCTTTTTTCAACGAGAATGTTGATTTTCGCTGTTTTGTTTGCCGCGGCCAAAAAGGCGAGTGCTGCTCGCACAATTAAATTTCTCTCATCCACAGGAAGCACAGACGGTTCGGAGAAGGAGAGAAAAATTTCGGTTGTGTCGGAAGGAAAGAGGTCAAAATGCAATACATCGCAAAGATCAATCGTTTGCATAACACTCTCGATATCATGGAACCCATCATGCCTTTGTGCCACAACGTTCAAGTATAAGTTGATTTTTGCGTTGGCTTTTTCAGTATGTCGCATTGATATTCTCCTTTCTTTATTTTCACACTATACTATAAAGTATTATAAAAACAATATATCCGATACCGAAATATAATTATACAACACTCATGCACGTTTGTCAAGCAAACATTTTATTAAAATATGATTTGTGTTCGGATGAATAAGAATCTTGACAAATAACGCTACGCGTGATATAATATATTGTTAAGAAACGTAGAAGAAGGGAGCGAGATTATGGCACAAGATCGAAGAGATGATTTTTGGGATATCAGCAAGCTTTCGCCTGGCGCGAAAAAGCCACTGCCTCGCTTCAAAACCGAGCGCGAAACGGTCGTTTACGAGGTTTCGGGAGACGAAACGCCAAAAGAAAATAAGATAACGCTGTTAGGAAAAGCGCAGGCGGCGGAGGAGAGCACATACGTGCCGCTTTCCAATCCCTTGATTCGCAAGGTAACGGTGCGGCGCTTTAAAGGCGGATATGATTTTTACGAGAGCTTTCGCAAGGCGGCGTTGTTATATTATGACGTAGCCACAGAGGTAGCACCATTTGTGCCTTTTTATTCGTATATGCCGCAATATGCGCAGATGAATGCCGAGCAAAAGAGCTATTATTTCTACTTGAGAAGCGAGATTCGGAGCGGCAACTATTCGCTTCGCGCAGACGTTTCGTATATTTATCTTTATGTGTATGAAATTTTGAATCTTCCGGAAAAAATTCCGCCTGAAGAGGGAATTATTCTCCTTTGCAGGCTTTGGAAGGAATATCGCAGAAGCTTGCCCGCGATTGATCGCTATTTTTCGGTTTGGATACAGGATTATTGCATCGTGCATCGTTTGGATGCTCCAACAGCGCTGATCGAGGAATTTATTTTTAATATCATCGATGTAACCTCATTTAAGGAATTTTATCTCGGTAGTGTATATTCGAAAAATGGCGGCGAAATTACAGCGCTTCTTTCTTGTCTTTCGGATTACGATTGGCGAACCGGGCGATATGCAGGGGGCGAAAGCCGAGAGATTTATAAAAAGCACGTTGAGGGAGCAATGCTCCCCGTGCTTCGCTCACTTTGGGAAAGCGGAATTCTGTTTTTGCAAGGAAATGCGCCCGAGAAAATTGTGCGCGATGCGTTCCCGTGCTCGCTTTGTACGCATAGCGTTAAGTGCCGCGTGGAAATTGAATACTATCCCCTTGGCCGATCGGACGAAGTTCGTGCGCGTGTAACAAGCGCGTTGAAATACGTAGAAAATTGCTTGCGCGCGGCACTTTCGGTAAAAAGTCGATTGGCGGCAAAGAGCCTTGATGCGAGCGATAAGGCTTTGATTGATGCGTATTTTGAAAATCTTTTCCATGCCTTGAATGAAAAACGCAGACTAGAGCATAGAGAGGCTTATGAGGAGCTTTACGATGCGCCGAAAGAATCGATGTCGTTCAGCGGTGCGGATGCCATTGAGAAAAACTCTTGGGAAAACACATGGCGTCTTGTTGAAAACGAAGCCGCTGAGGAATCCGAGGCGATTGCGCCAATAACAGAAAAAACTGAGCCTAAGTTGGAAGAAAATGCGCCCCAAAAAGAAGAAAATCACATTCTTCGATATCTGGAGGCGATTTTATCAGCGGACATCGTAGCAAAAAAAGAGGCGCTTCGTTTGGCTGATCTTCCGGAAGAAACGCTTGCGGAAAAGATAAACGAAATATTCTTTGCCATCATTGATGACATTGTTTTAGAGATTTGTGACGGAGGACCCGTCTTGATAGAGGATTACAGAGAGGAAGTGTCCGAGTGGTTGAAAACACAGAAGTAAAGATTCCCAAAAGAATATTGAATACCTTGATTGCATCCCTTGCGGCCGGCGTTGTGCCGCGTAGCGGCGCGCCTTATATTGCGATCGGACGAAATGACGAAATCGGCGCCTTGCTTGAAAACCTTGAGACGGTGGCAGACGGAGGGGCGTTTTGCAGATTTTTGATTGGTCGATACGGAAGCGGAAAGAGCTTCTTGATTCAGTTGATTCGTAGTCACGCATTGGAACGCGGATTTTTAACAGCGGATGCGGATCTTTCTCCGGAACGCAGACTTACCGGCGGGAGCGGTGCCGGGCTTGCAACGTATCGAGAGTTGATAGCGCATCTGGCATCCTCTGCTTCTCCCGAGGGCGGCGCGTTGCCGCTTATTCTTTCTCGATACTTCGTTAGCCTGAAAAATGCTGTGATCGAAGAAGGAACGTTGCCGAGCGATCCGGAATTCTCCCGCCTTTTACAGAGAAAGGTTTACCGAACGTTGTCCGAGCTTGAGGGGGACGTCGGCGGCTTTGATTTTGCTCGTGTTTTGAGCGAGTATTATCTCGCATCCTTGGAAGAAAACGAGGAAAAAAAGAGCGCTTGCCTTCGATTCCTTCGTGGTGAATACTTAACGAAAACAGAAGCGAAAAATGCCCTTGGCTTCCAGGTGAGCCACATCATCGGCGATGATAACTGGTATGAATTCATTAAACTTTTTGCCGCTTTGTCCGTGAAAATCGGCTACAAGGGCCTTTTGCTCTTTGTTGATGAATGCGTAAATCTCTATAAAATCCCCAATCGCATTTCGCGCGAGGCGAATTACGAAAAGCTTCTCGCTATATTTAATGATACGCTGCAGGGCAAAGCAAAATACATGGGTGTTGTTATTGGTGGCGTTCCGCAATTTCTGGAGGATACGCGTCGTGGCCTTTTCAGCTATGAGGCCTTGCGCTCTCGACTTTGCGATTCGCGCTATACGGAGCTTGGTTACAGAAATCTTGCATCTCCCGTCATTCGTTTGCGCCGCCTTTCAGACAATGAGCTTTATGCGCTCGTGGTTCGATTGTATAAGCTTTACGTGCAGAAAGAAGGTGAACGTGCGCCGAAGCTTGCGCAGAGCGAGCTTGAAAACTTTATGACCTGTGCGCTCAGCAAGGTTGGCGCTGAGGATATGGTAACGCCGCGTGAAATTATCCGCGACTTTTTAACTCTCCTCAATATCCTTCGCGATAATTCGGAGGCGACCTTCAATGCGTTGCTTCGCGGAATGCGTACGTCGGATGCGCCGCGAAGCGTAGCGGCTTCTGCACCTTGTGAAGCGACCTCGGATATAAAAGCTGAAGCGCCGAGGACGCAAAATGTTTCTCAAAAGAAAAACGTAACAATATTTGATATTGATATATAAAACGAGGCAGAATGATGACTGAAGCGGATAAAATCTTTTCAAGATTCCCATCTTTTATCCAGGAATACATATATTCGCATGGTTGGGAAAGCTTTCGAAGCATTCAGCTTGAAGCTGCGCACGCGATTTTTGATACCGAAGAAAATCTTCTCCTTGCATCTTCTACTGCATCCGGAAAAACAGAGGCTGCGTTTTTTCCGATTTTAACCTTGCTTTCAGAGTTTCCCATCCTCGATTCTGTATCCGTTTTGTACGTGGCTCCTTTGAAATCTCTGATCAACGATCAGTTTTTGCGCATGGAAGAAGTGATGGATGCCTCCGGAATTCCCGTGTATCATTGGCATGGAGACGTTGGCGCTTCACATAAAAATAGGCTTTTAAAGAATCCGTCCGGAATTTTGCAGATCACGCCCGAGTCGCTGGAATCGCTTCTGATTCGCCGCCCCAATGATCTTCGCCGACTTTTTGGAAATCTCCGTTTTATCGTGTTGGATGAAATTCATACGATGATCGGATCGGATCGCGGAAGCCAGATTCTTTGCCAGCTCGCTCGTCTTGCACGCTTCATTGGTTTTCACCCGCGCCGCATTGGCTTGAGTGCCACAATTGGCGATGCATCCGTTGCCGCCGAATGGTTGAGCGCAGGAAGCGGGCGCGGTTGCATTGCGCCGAAGGTTCCTCGCTTGCCGATCAAATGGCGGCTTGGTATGGCACATTTCTATGTTGAAGACCAGCGCGAGCTTCAAACGCAGAAGGCAACGGAAGAAAATAACGGTGGACAAGCGGTGCTTGATCCGGGTTATGAATATTTATATGATTGTGTGTCCGAGTCCAAAGCACTTGTTTTTTCTAATTCCAGAGAAGAAACGGAATACGTGACCGCAACTCTTCGCCAAATTGCATCTGCGCGAGGCGAGGAGGATGTATTTTTGATTCATCACGGTAACCTTTCCGCCTCCTTGCGAGAGGATGCGGAGCAGAGAATGAAGGATGAAAGCATCACTCGCGCGGTTACCTGCGCAACCGTGACGATGGAGCTCGGTATTGATATCGGGCGGCTTGAACGTGTTGCTCAGGTCGGCGCGCCAACCACGGTTTCCGGCTTTCTTCAAAGACTTGGTCGCAGTGGACGTCGCGGTTCTCCTCCCGAAATGGTGATGGTTTACAGAGAAGCAACGCCTTTGCCGAATGCGCCGCTTCCGCAATTGATTCCGTGGGATCTTTTACGCGGAATCGCCATTGTGGATCTTTATTCCGAGGAGCGCTTTATCGAGCCGCCGCGTGTAAAGAAAATGCCTCTGAGCCTTGCTTTTCATCAAACGCTGAGCCTGCTTGCCTCCGAGGGCGAAAAAACGCCGGCCGCGCTCGCGGAGAGCCTTTTGTCTCTCCCTCCGCTTGAAAAACTTCCGAAGGGGGATTATCGCGAGCTCCTCGTTTCCATGATCAACAATGAGTATCTTGAATTAACGGAAGAGAAAACATTGATCATAGGTCTTGCGGGCGAGAGACTTCTGAATAATTATAAGTTTTATGCCGTATTTCAGGATAGTGAGGATTTCACCGTCCGTTGCGGTAGTGAGGAGATCGGAACAATCACAACTCCGCCGCCTGCAGGTGATCGCTTTGCGCTGGCAGGGCGTGTTTGGGAGGTGGAGGATCTGGACATTGCGCGCCGCCTTGTTTTTGTTCACCGCGTGAATGGCAAAATGGAGGTTTCTTGGCCGGGCGATGGCGGGGAAATTCATACGAAGCTTTTGCTTGCCATGCGCCGTGTACTTCTTTCGGACAAGCCGTATCCGTATCTCTCCGAAAATGCTGCCGTTCGCCTTGCGGATGCGCGTCATTTGGCGAAGCGAGCGGGACTTGAAAAAAAGAATCTGGTTTCGCTCGGTGGGCAAAGCTACGTGCTTTTTCCCTGGCTGGGAACGGTATCTTTCCGAACGCTTCGACGCCTTTTGAAAACTTATGCGACCGAGCTGGGGATTTCCGATATCGAATCGCAGGGGTGTTGTTATATAACTTTCAAGGCGAAACAGGGAGCGGCCGAGTATATTGAGGCGGCCATTTGTGATATTCTGCAGAATTTGGGCGGAGATACCGAAAATCTCGTTAGCGCGTCCGAATGTCCCGTTTTTGACAAATACGATGAATTTATTCCACCCGAGCTTTTGCGACGTGCCTATGCAACTGATAGATTGCAACTGCATGAATTGAGAGCGCGCTATCTCGGAGAAGAGAGGAACGAAGAATGATATACGATTTGCTTGCGGATTTTTATGATCGGATCAATAGCGAGATCGATTATGATGCATGGGCTGATTTTATTGAAAAAATCTTTGATCGCGAAATGAAAGTGCGTCCTGAGCTTGTTTTGGATCTCGGATGTGGAACGGGAAAAATGACGCTCGCGCTCGCAAAGAAGGGCTATGATATGACAGGTATAGATTGTTCCGTCAATATGCTTGGTCGCGCAAGAGATGCCGCTGCAGAAGCAGAACTTTCAGATCGGATTTTGTGGCTCTTCCAGGATATGAGAAAATTTGAACTTTACGGAACTATGGGGGCGATCGTATCTTGCCTGGATACGATTAACCACATCACCAAGGAAAATGATCTTCTGACCGTTTTCTCTTTGGTTCATAATTATCTCGATCCGGACGGATTGTTTATCTTTGACGTAAACGGAAAGCATAAGTTTGAAACCTTGTATGCCGATCAGACCTATGTGTTCGAGGAAGGCAGAGATTTCTGTGTCTGGGAAAATGAATACAGCGAAAAGAGCCACTTGTGCCGCTTCCTGATCACCTTGTTTTCCGAGGATGAAGATGGGCGGTATATACGGAGCGAGGAAGAGCAGAGCGAAAGAATGTATCCGCTCAATACTTTGCGCAGCGCATTAGAACAAACCGGATTTGAGTTTATCGGTGCATACAGTGACTTTGAGTTTCATGCGGCTGACGATAGCACAGATCGCATCTATTTAGTTGCAAAATGTAAAAAGTGAGGAAAAAATCATGCAGAAAAATGAAAAATCTACGATGCTTCGCGGAATGACCAGGGATGGAAGCGCCCGCGTGCTTGTTATAAACTCTCGCAACATGGTTAACGAGATGATCAAAACACATAAAACGTCTCCGACGGCAACGGCAGCGCTCGGTCGTCTTGTAACGGCGGCCTCTATGATCGGAAGCATGCTCCCTGAGGATGGAGATACCGTAACCGTTGGCTTCAAGGGAGATGGTCCTCTTGGCCAAATGATTGCTGTCGCGGATTATTACGGCTGCGTAAAGTCTTACGTTGAGAATCCTGCCGCAGATCTCCCTGCAAGAAGAAATGGAGCGCCGGATGTCGGAAATGCCGTTGGCGCGGGAATGATGTATATGGTGCGTGATCTTGCGGGTGGCGAGCCGCAGACCGGAACGGTTGAAATTGTCAGCGGTGAGATCGCTGAGGATATTGCCTCCTATTACGTGAGCAGCGAGCAGCTCCCGACGCTCCTTGCGCTCGGTGTGCTGGTCGATACCGATAGAAGCTGCCGCGCCGCGGGCGGTGTGATCGTGCAGCTTTTGCCCTTTGCGGATAACGCGGTGGTCGATCAGCTGGAAAAGAATGCTGCCTCGCTTGGCAACATTTCGGCACTGTTTGATAAGGGGCTTTCCAAAAAGGAGATCGCCGACATCGCGTTTGCGGATATCGAGTGGGACGTGTTCGACGAGTTAGAGGTGGAATACCGTTGCACCTGTCAGCGCGAGCGCATCGGTGCTGCCATCCGCTCGCTTGGACAGAAGGAAATTGAAAGGATGCTTGCCGAGCAGATCGCCGAGGGGAAGGCAGAGGAGCTGGAGGTCAACTGCCATTTTTGCGGTGCTTCCTATCATTTTAATAAGGGCGAGCTTCTTGCACAAGAAAAAAATTAAAAAATTTCAAAAAAGGTGTTGACAAGCGTTGCTCGCTTGTGATATAATATGCAAGTCGCCGGTACGAAACGCAGTACTTGCGATGCATCCTGGCCCGGTAGTTCAGTTGGTTAGAACGCTAGCCTGTCACGCTAGAGGTCGTGGGTTCGAGTCCCATCCGGGTCGCCAGGAATGCCTCTGTAGCTCAGTTGGTAGAGCAGAGGACTGAAAATCCTCGTGTCGTTGGTTCGATTCCGACCGGAGGCACCATATATGCGGATTTAGCTCATTTGGTAGAGCGCGACCTTGCCAAGGTCGAGGTGGCGGGTTCGAGCCCCGTAATCCGCTCCAACAAAAAAAGACACCCCCAATCGGGGGTGTCTTATTTTGCTTTTGGGTGGCTTGCGGGGGCGAGAACCCGTTTTGGATTTTCAAAGAAAATCCAAGGCGGCGCAAGCTTGCGTTTTGCCCTGCAAACGGGGGTGTTTAACCGCCGAGCAAGCTTAGCTTTTGGGCGCGTAGACCGCGCCCAAAATAACGAGCACCCGTAATCCGCAATAGTGTCTTTTTTCTTTTGCACATCTTACAGCACCCTCTTTACTCATCCTCTGATGTGTATATCTCACTCTGCGCTTTCTTCCTATATAAAGAAGGCGAAATACCGAAGGCGGTTTTAAATGCCCTGCCAAAATGCGTGTTGCTCTTATACCCCACCTGATCTCCGATATCAGATACCGTCATATTGGTTTTGGCAAGAAGCCTGCGCGCCTCCTTCAGCCTTACACCGTTTAAATATTCCACAAAGGAAAAACCCGTTGTCGCCTTAAAAATTCTTGAAAAATAGCAAGGGCTAATAAAAAATTGATTGGAAATGGTGGTTAAGGTAATATCCTCGCTGTAATTGTTGTTGATGTATGCGGCAACAGTGGAAACCGTCTTGTGTGTGGGATTAAAATAATCGGTAACCCCAACCTTGGTGCCGGTGCCTTCTGCGCCGTAGCG
>JAZQWS010000312.1:0-3883 GCA_045632465.1 Eubacteriales bacterium | reverse complement strand
ATCCGGATTGGGATAATGGGAAACAAATGTCTGCGGAGAAGGCGAAGAAGATCATTCTGGACAACGCGCACAACGGCGAGATCATGCTTCTGCACCCGACCTCCCAGACCAACGCGCTCATCCTTCGCGACGTGATCCGCGCGCTTCGAGAGGAGGGCTACCGCTTTGGAAGCCTTGACGAATTGACCGCAAAGGGAAGCGGAAAGGAAGAGCATCTTGGTTAAGGCTACGGATCTTCGGAAACGCTTGATCTTGCTTTTGATGGCGTTTCTCCTCCTTTTTCACCGCATAACGGTCCTCACAAGCGCGCAGGCTCCTGTTTATCACTCGGTCAAGACCGATTCCATGAAGATCGCACTCACCTTTGACGATGGTCCGCACCCCCGCCAAACCGAGCGTATTCTGAGCATTCTTGCCGAATATGAGCTCAGAGCCACCTTTTTTATGGTTGGGGTCAACGTGCGCAACTATCCGGATGCGGCAAGAGCTGTTGCAGCAGCAGGACACGAGATCGGGAATCACACCTTTTCGCACAGACATCTGCGCAACTTGAACGGACAGGAGCTTTTTGAGGAGCTGAAGCAATGCGAGAATGCCATAGAGGAGA
Source organism: Eubacteriales bacterium (assembly GCA_045632465.1). Classification (GTDB taxonomy): domain Bacteria; phylum Bacillota; class Clostridia; order Oscillospirales; family CAG-272; genus UBA1740. Next base: position 3,276 of record JAZQWS010000312.1, on the reverse strand, counting down.
TCTGCGACTGTCGACCAACCCTTTTTCGTCCCCCGGAGGGAGCGATCAATTCCTTCGTCGAGGATTGCTCGGCCAAAGGAGAGTACCGCGTGATCCTATGGAGTCTTGACACGCGCGACTGGGAGAGAAAGAACACCGAACAGATCGTTAAATGCGTGCTTTCTAACGTCAAGCCCGGCGACATCATCCTCATGCACGACTATATTGGCTACAATTCAAGAACGCCGGAGGCGCTGGCAATTCTCTTGCCCGAGCTGCTTGAGCGCGGCTTTGAGCCGGTCACGGTCAGCGAGCTTTTAGAGGGATAAAATAAAAGCGTCCTTGGCGGTGTACACCAAGGACGCTTTAGGGGAGCGAGATCAGGCCGGAGCTTCCTCATCGGAGGGCGCTTCCTCATTTTCCTCATTCGTTTGATAGGGCGTGATCATGTATCGCTCGATCACGGGATAGGCCGCGTAGGCGGCGGTGAATGCGGTAAAGGAGAAATAATAGATCACGGGAAGGATCAGCGGGATCGCAATATTAACGTTGATCAGGGCGATAAAGAGCACAACGTTTGCGGCGGTAAGACCAACGATGCCGAGCGCGCCCATGAGATTGCGCTTGACGCCGAGAGCCGTAAAGATCAATGCGTTTTTGAGGATCTTTCGGATCGAAAGCTCAAAGGTGATCATCATCAGGTAAATGTAGAAGCGCATGAAGAAATACAGAATGCCGATGACCAGAACCGCCCAGTAGCAAACGTCCATCCAGAAGGATCCCGTAAGCCCTGAGAAATAGAGGAGGTCAAAGCCTACAAGAAAGAGCAGGAGCGCATCGAGAAGCCCCATGAGAAAGCCCTGGCGCAGATTGCGCTTGACCGCGTAAAAATAGTCCGAAAAGAGGAATACGGGCTCACCGCGCACCATATTGCGCAGAACGTAGGTCGCCCCCACGTTCTGCCAGCCAAAGGTGACAGCAAGGAAAAGCACGCAGAGCGCGATCAGAACGTATGACAGGGTGTTTCCGGCCGCCGGGACGTCGGTCTGTGCGCCGAACAGATCCAGAAGCAGCGTTGCGATCGGCGTGGTCTCCTGCAGGCCCGCGCCGTAAAGCTGTGAGAACAGAGGATCGGTTGCCGTCGGCGTCATCTTCTGACCCGTGTAGAGCAAAAAGATGAAGATCAGGGGCAGAACCATCGGGAGCATGATCAAATTCAGCCCGACCAGCTTCCAGAAGCGGCGGCCGAGAAGCTTGAAGTATCGCTTGACCGTTGGCGTGGTATCCTCCTCGAGTGCATCGGGGCGGTTATCCCGATGAAGATCAAAAAAGCGGAAAAGTCGACTTCCTTTTTTTTCAGTATCCAAGTTTCAATCCTTCTTTGCAAGTAATATTGGTTACATTGTAGCATATCCTGCCGTAAAAGTCAAGGATTTCAACCGATTTGCGTATGTGAATTTTCGTTCAAAAAGCTTGTTCTTTTCCATACGAAAATGCAGGAAAAAATCAAAAACGCACTTGCATTCCGAAAAAAGATATGGTATAATGAAAACAGAATAAGCTTTTATCAACTCCGCGGAAAGGATATGCCTCATGAAACTCAAAAAAATGCTGCCTACCATTCTCGGCGTGATCGGTGCCGTCAGTCTGATCGGCGCGATCCTCCTCTTTGCCATCGCTCTTCCTCAGGCAAACGCCCCCTACAAAAAGGTGCTCACCTCGCTGATCGCATCCTTTATGCTGATCCTTACGGCGCTTGTTGCCTATTATCTTTATATCACGCGCGATGCCGAGCCAAACTTCTTCCTCTTTGATCGCGCAAAAAAGCGCAATATTGCCGTTGAGGAGCTGACCTTCCAGATCGTCAACGAGCGCATGGGCTTCTTCCTGACCTTGGTCTGCGAGACCCCTAATCAGCTTTGGCAGAACGACGTTCTCGAGAACGACCGCAAGCTCGGCTACCGCCGCGTCTACCGTCCGCTCCTGGCCTACAAGATGCTCTACGATCTGGCCGACAAGGACGTTCCCGCCTACTGGGAGCTGCTCTATAACGCCACCCCCGAAACCGTGAACTCGCTTTGCGAGGCGCTTGAGCAGGGCGGAGAGAAGGAAATGGTCAAGGCCTTCCGCTTTATTATGGAGACCTATCGTGCACGCCCCGATCGCATTAAAGATTTCGTCTGCGGCAACACGCGCTACATTCGCGGCAGAATGCTTACATACGTCAGACGAAACATCGAGATCTTCTACTGAGTACAGTTCGCTTTTCAGCAGGCGATGGAACAGACGTTCCGTCGCCTGTTTTTTCTTCCTCTCGCGATTTCGTTAATCCGACGTTCGGAGAATACCGTGAACACCTCTTTGCCGCTACCGTCGAACAAAGGCGAAAGCAACTGTCAAGCCGCACGCATCCTTGAGGATGCACTCAAGCGCGGGGTCGATCTTTTGGGAGGCTCCTCGCTCCTTCTCATCACCTCGCCCATCCTGCTCGCCTGTGCCTTGGGAGTGCGTCTTTCTTCCAAGGGACCGATCCTTTTCCGTCAAGCACGTGTTGGTAAAAATGGAAAAGAATTCATCTTGTATAAGCTTCGCTCTATGTATCCAAACGATCGGGAGGCTTGCGGATGGACGACCGAGGACGACGTGCGCGTGACGCCGTTTGGGGCAATTTTGCGCCGTTTTTCGCTGGACGAGCTTCCACAGCTTTGGAACGTGATCATAGGAGACATGAGTCTCGTTGGTCCGCGCCCCGAAACGCCGCATTACGTCAGGATCTTTTCCGAGCGCTTTCCCGATTACCCAAAGCGGCACGCCGTCCGTCCCGGCCTGACCGGTCTTGCACAGATCATGGGCCTGCGTGGCAACACCTCCATCCGCCGGCGTCTTGAGGCCGACCTTGCCTATCTTTCGCATCAAAGCCTCCTTTTGGATCTGGCGATCCTTCTTCTGACACCCGGCAGGGTTCTGTCATCCGAAGAGAAGGCATTTGTCCGCAACCGTAGGAGCATGCCGTGAAGCGCCAAAAGATCCTTTACTGTGCCTCCACAGACGAGCATCTTATTCGCTTTCATCTGCCGTATATCAAGGCGCTGGACAAGGAATATGACCTTCACGTAATGGGGAACGGAAGCACCTTTTCTCATCAAGCCCCCTTTTGCAAGCAGATGCTCTCGCCCAAAAATCTCAAGGCGCTGATGAAGATACGCCGTCTTCTCCGTCGGGAGCAATTCGACCTGGTCCTTACCCACACGGCTCTTGCCTCCTTTCTCGTGCGTCTTGCCGCAAAGGGGATGCGAC
>JAZQWS010000311.1:0-2589 GCA_045632465.1 Eubacteriales bacterium | reverse complement strand
CGCGGATCCCATACACGCCTTCGGCGTGATTTGGACGTGGAAAGGAGAAGAAGATGGCAAAGAATTTGTTGCTTGAATATTCCGAACAATTAGCTTGTGAAATTGCAAAGCTATGTCATCACTATAAAATTGATTCCAACGCGGTTTATCAAATAAAAAAGTCATCTTCAAGTGTTTTTGCAAACATTTCAGAGGCGCAATATCCTCAAAGCCTCGCAGATATGCTATCCAAATTTGAAATCGCACGAAAGGAATGTGCAGAGACCGAAAGCTGGCTCAAATTAATTTTCTCTTCCGGAAGTATTGACGAAAGCACCTTTAGGCGGCATCGCAATCTCTGTGGAAGAATACGCAGAATGCTGACAGCATCGTGCATAACGATCGAAAGCAAAATAAAGCAAGGCTGAAAAGCCTTGCTTTTTTTCATTGGTTCCCTTTTCCAACGGCGAAATTCCCGTAGAATACTTCCCTGCCGCACATCTCTTGATGTGCTTCTTCTCTTTTTGCCGATTCCGCGCCGCGAGGATCTCTTTTTCTTTTCTTCCCTTTCCGTCAGTCGCGCATCCTCGCGCGGAAAAGGCGGGGCGGTGTACCGTAGCATTTGCGGAAGCGCTCGATAAAATAGCTCGCCGATCCAAATCCTATACGGTAGGCGATCTCGGTGATCTCCATGTTGGTCATCAGGAGCAGTCGCTCGGCCTCGCGCAGTCGCGCCGACTCCAGATAAGCCGTGTAGGAAATGCCAAACGCCTTTTTGAAGGCGTGGCTGAAATAATTGTAAGAAAGTCCGCAGGCCGTTGCGGCCTCGCGCGTGCTCCAATCATCCAGATGCTTTGGCGTTTCCTCCAGGGCGATCTGCAAGGCGGCCTGCAGATCAGGAGAAAGACTCGCAGAGCTCTCCAGCCCGCTGCAGCAGTGCCGCAGGATCCAGACGAAGATCTGCATCACGTTGGCATGCGCGATCATCTCGTAGCCGGGAGAGCGCCCTTCCCACTCCTCGCGGATCTCGCGGATCCACTCGTCCACGCGGCTGCCCGCAAGATCGGAACGACGCAGAGCGGGCCGGAATTTGACCTGCTTTTGCCACAGAGGAATCAGGTAACGGATCACCTCAAGGCTCTGCCCCTGCGTATATAGGAGCTTCGGTAAAAATTTGATAACGTAATAGGAGGTCTCTCCTCTCTCGCAGGAAACGTCGTGGATCTCCCCCGAATAGGCCACGAGGAGATCGCCCTCCTCCATGGTGTAGACCCGATCCCCGATGAGGACCTTAGCCTTCCCTCCCATTCCATAGAGCAATTCAATATATTCATGATAGTGCGGATCCGAAAAGCGGGCGTGACGTGCGGAGGAATTGCGGATATGCCGCATCAGACAATCCATCGCGCATTCCATTCCCTCGCTCGTATGCAGCTGCTCTTGCTTTGCCTTCATAGGACCTCCAATCGTAAATATTTGATATTTTACTGTAAAAATATGATATCACATTTCAAGGGAATATGCTATACTCAAATTGTAAATTTTTTAACTTAAGGAGGAGCTTGAAATGAGACTTGGAAGAATCCAGAACAATTTTTCTGCCAAGGGATTTGATCTGGTCAAGGCACAGGGACTGGAATTTATCGAGTTCTGCTGCAACTATGACGAAAACGTGCACAGGCTGATCGACGCAAAGGAGAGCATCAAGAAGGAGATCGCACGCACGGGCATCGATGTATCTTCGGTTGGTCGCTGGAACAATAACATTCAGGAAAACGGCGTAATCGTTCCCGAGCGCCTGGATCTTTATCTTGCGCTGATGGAGACCGCGATCGAGCTGGGGGCAAAGACCTTCGTTGCCGGCTGCAACTACGACAAGAGCATCAGTCTCTACCGCAACTATGAAAACGCCATCTCCTTCTTCCGCGCGCTGATCGAGCGCGCCGACGGACGCATCAAGGTGGCGGTCGAGCACTGCGACTGGAATAACTTTATCACCTCTCCTCAGCAGTGGGAAATCGTGCTGGGCGAGCTCCCCGAGCTCTACCTCAAATACGACGCCTCGGCACACTGCTACCGCGGTGAGGATTACCTCGCCCCCCTCTCGGATTGGGCTCACCGCGTGGCCCACGTGCACATCAAGGGCGTGGTTCGCGCAGGCAAGAACGCCGTGGACGATCCGCCCGCAGGCATGGACGACATCAACTGGCCCGCGATCTTTGCCATTCTGTATAGCAGAGGCTACAATGGCGACCTGAGCATTGAGCCCCACTCCAAGACCTGGAGCGGCGAGCTTGGCAACGCAGGCGTGCTCTTTACCCGCGATTACATTCGCAAATTTATGCTGTGAAAAAATAAACAACTCTTACGGAGGAATCGAATCATGGAACAGAAGAAAACACGCGTAGGCATTATCGGCTGCGGAGGCATCGCCAACAGCAAGCATATGCTCTCTCTGCAGAAGGTGAAGGACTGCGAGATGGTCGCATTCTGCGACATCATCATCAAAAAGGCGCAGGATGCGGCCGAGAAGTTCGGCACGCCCGACGCAAAGGTTTACGAGGACTACCGCGAGCTGCTTAAGGACGAGAGCATCGACGTCGTTCACGT
>JAZQWS010000310.1:0-6380 GCA_045632465.1 Eubacteriales bacterium | reverse complement strand
AGCTATGCAGTATAAGCAGGGAATTGCCCTTGGTGCCTATACCTCAAGCTTCTTCGTCCGCGAATTCGATAAATATGAGCCGGATAAATTTCCGCCCTTTGACCACGATTGGAGAAAGATCCTGCCCGAGCTTCATCCGGGCGAGACCTACGAGGAAATTCTCGCGGAGGGACGCCGTGCCAACGATCTGTACGGAAATCTCTGCCCCGTGCGCTATCATGAGAGAGAAACGCTCGGCCAGGCGCTTTTCAGCGCCTGGATCGCCATCGCCTCGGAGGATCGCGCGATCGCGGATTATGCATACGCCGCCCTCACCGAGTGTATTCAAAAGATCGATTGGGATAAGGTCGGTCAGTGCTATGCCTTCGTTGCGGAGTCTGCGCTGATTGCGTATGATACGCGGTTTGGCTCTTGATTTTTGATTGCGCCAAAATGCGCCGTTCCCTCTTGACAAAAGCTTTTATTTATGCTAAAATATACTCCGTGAGAAAACGTCACGCAAAAAGAGGTCGCGGCGGCCGCCCCGGAAAAGAGAATGCACGGTTGGTGAAAGATGCATGAGGAGGCGTCGAGGATGTAGCTTTTTGCCCCATAAGGGAATTTCGGGAAGAACGGCAAAAAACGCTTATTAGAACCCGACGCGCGCCGCGTTATCGGCATAACGAGAGATAAATTCGGGTGGTACCGCGTGTATAAGGCGCCCCGAGAATCGCATTTTGGCGTCCTCGGGGTACTGTTTATTTTGATTTTAATAAAAACATATAAGTGAGGACACACACATGAGCAAGGAATTGCCGAAGAACTATGCCCCTTCGGAATTTGAGGATCGCATCTATAAAAATTGGTGCGACAAGGGGTATTTCAAGCCCGATGCGGATAAAAAGAAGCCCGCATTTTCCATCGTTATCCCCCCGCCCAACGTAACCGGCCAGCTTCACATGGGCCATGCGCTGGACGAAACCCTGCAGGACATTCTCTGCCGCTATAAGAGAATGCAGGGCTTTTCCACCCTCTGGGTTCCCGGAACGGACCATGCGGGTATCGCAACGCAGATCAAGGTTGAGGAAAACCTCCGTGTGAACGAGAATCTCACGCGCTATGACCTCGGCCGTGAGAAGTTTCTTGAAAGAGTTTGGGATTGGAAGAACCAGTACGGCTCCCGTATCATCAACCAGCTGAAGAAGCTTGGCGCATCCTGCGATTGGTCGCGTGAGCGCTTCACGATGGACGAGGGATGCTCCCGCGCCGTTCGCGAGGTGTTTGTAAACCTTTACGATAAGGGACTCATCTACAGAGGCTACCGTATCATCAACTGGTGCCCCAATTGCCGCACCGCACTTTCCGATGCCGAGGTTGAGTATGCAGAGCAGCCCGGCGCATTCTGGCAGGTTCGCTATCCCGTAAAGGACAGCGAGGGCGAGTACGTGATCATCGCAACCACCCGTCCCGAAACCATGCTGGGTGATACCGCCGTTGCCGTTCATCCCGAGGATGAAAGATATGCGCATCTCGTTGGAAAGAAGCTGATCCTGCCTCTCGTTGGCCGCGAGATCCCCGTGATCGCAGACGAATACGTTGAGCGCGATTTCGGAACCGGCTGTGTAAAGATCACCCCCGCGCATGACCCGAATGACTTTGAGGTTGGTAAGCGCCATAACCTTGAGATCATCAAGACCTTCAACGACGACGCCACCATTTCCGCACAGTACGGCGGAAAATATGCGGGTATGGATCGCTTTGAGGCGAGAAAGGCCATGGTTGCGGATCTGGAGGCGCAGGGCTATCTCGTAAAGACCGAGCCCTATTCTCATAACGTTGGTACCTGCTACCGTTGTAAGACCACCGTTGAGCCTCTGACCTCGGATCAGTGGTTCGTAAAGATGGAGCCCCTTGCAAAGCCCGCTCTTGAGGTAGTAAAGAACGGGGAAGTGAAGTTCGAGCCCGAGCGCTTCTCCAAGACCTATATCAACTGGATGGAAAACTGCCATGACTGGTGCATCTCCCGTCAGCTTTGGTGGGGACACCGCATTCCCGCGTTCTACTGTGATGCTTGCGGGGAAATGACCGTTTCCAAGACCGATATCGACGTTTGCCCCAAGTGCGGTGCAAAGGTTCGCCAGGAGGAAGACGTGCTGGATACCTGGTTCTCCTCCGCGCTTTGGCCCTTCTCCACGATGGGCTGGCCGGATAACACCGAGGATATGCAGCGCTATTATCCCACGGACGTTCTCGTAACGGGATACGATATCATCTTCTTCTGGGTAGCGAGAATGATCTTCTCCGCGCTGGAGCACACGGGCAAGAAGCCCTTCTCCACCGTGTTTATCCACGGTCTTGTAAGAGACGCGAAGGGAAGAAAGATGTCCAAGTCCCTCGGCAACGGTATCGATCCTCTGCAGATGATCGAGCAGTACGGCGCAGACGCGCTCCGTTTCGCGCTTGCAACGGGTAACGCCCCCGGTAACGATATGCGTTTCTCGGATGAGAAGATCGAGTCTGCGAGAAACTTTGCCAATAAGCTTTGGAATGCATCTCGCTTCGTTCTCATGAACCTGGACGAGGAGGACACCGCCGCTCTGCCCGCAGAGGAGGCGCTCACCATCGAGGATCGCTGGATTCTCACCAGCCTTAAGAAAACCGTTGCAACCGTAACCGAGAATATGGAAAACTTCGAGCTCGGCGTTGCGCTTGCAGAGATCTATAACTTCACATGGGATACCTTCTGCGATTGGTATATCGAGATGGCAAAGAGCCGTATCTTCGAGAAGGGAAGCGCGGGCGCCAAGACCGCAAAGAGCGTTCTGTGCTATGTTCTGACCGCGATTCTCAAGCTTCTTCATCCCTTCATGCCCTTCATCACCGAGGAAATTTATGCCGCTCTTCCCGATGCGGGCGAGAGCATCATGATCTCCGATTATCCGAAGGCGGATGCCATTCCCGCATATGAGGAGGCCGCTTCGGATATCGACCGCATTATCACCGCGATCACCGCGATCCGTAACCGCCGCGCGGAGATGAACGTTCCGCCCTCCAAGCGCGCAAAGCTCTTCGTTGTAACCAAGCATGAGTCCACCTTCAAGAGCACCGCAAAGATCCTTGAAAAGCTTGCGGGCGTTTCCGAGGTGATTCTCACGGATGCTTATGCAGGAGAGGATGCCGTTTCCATCGCCACCGAGGCAGGAAACCTCTATATTCCTCTTGCAGACGTGATCGACTTTGAAAAAGAAAAGGCACGTCTTAGCGCCGAGATTGAGAAAAACGAGGCTGAGATCCTTCGCATTGAGAAGAAGCTTTCCAACGAGGGCTTCGTTGCCAAGGCGCCCGCCGCAGTTATTGACGGCGAAAAGAAGAAGCTTGAAAAATATCTCTCCACGAGAGAAGCTCTTGCGGCTGCCATTGCGAAACTGCAGTAATTTGCAAAGAAATATTTGCAAAATATCGACTTTATGAAAAATATTGAAGATCTGTCCAAGGTAATTTATGCCGGACAGTATGAAAAAGAAAACGTTCCGAAAACGCTTGCGATCGAAGAGGGCGTAGAGGAGATTGCCGAGAATGCCTTCCGCGGTTTCGCGGATATTGAAAAGGTGGTGCTCCCCTCCTCGCTTCGTCGCATCAGCGCGGCCGCCTTTGCGGGATGCTCCTCTCTTCGTGAGATCGCCATCCCCTTCGGCCTCTCGGAAATCGGAGACGAGGCGTTCAGCGGTTGCTCTTCTCTCATGGGCGTTCGCCTTCCCGATAGCGTTGTGTATATCGGAGAGGGATGCTTTGAGGGATGCGCCTCTCTTTCCTCCCTGAAGCTTTCGGAAAGCATCCGCTCCATCGGCGCGGGCGCATTCTCCTTCTGCTTCAATCTTCACACCGTTGTGATTCCCGATAGCTGTGAAACCGTGGAATTCAATGCCTTTCAGAGCTGCTTTTCGCTTGCAAGCGTCAAGCTGTCCGCCAATATGCAGCTCGTAGAGGAATCTCTCTTCGAGGGATGCCGCAGTCTTTCCGAGATCGATCTGCCCGCAGGGCTCGTTCGTATCGGTCGCCGTGCCTTCCGCGGTTGCACCTCGCTCGTTTCGCTGATCCTGCCCGTTTCGCTTCTTGAGATCGGTCTCGATGGCTTTGCGGATTGCAAGAGTCTGCGCCGCTTAGCGCTCCCCAAGGGCGTGCGCGAGCTGGAGGATAACGAGGTGTTTTCCGGATGTGATTCGCTCCGCGAGATCTCCTACGGTGGCTCGGAGGAAAAATGGGAAATGCTCCTCGGCGGAAAAACGCTGACCTTTCCCACCTCGGGCGGCTCGCTCATAACCCCGAAAATTTATTTTTTGGATGTGAAAGAATGAAATATAAATGTCTTGTCCTTGACCATGACGACACCGTTGTGAATAGCACGGCAACCATCCATTATCCCTGCTTTGAGGCTTATCTTGCGGATCGAAAGCCCCATCTTTGCGGAAAGTTCGATCTTGAAACCTTCTTTTCCAAAAACTTTGATCCCGGCGTTCTGGAATTCTTTTCCGAGGACGTGGGGCTCACCGAAAAGGAAATGGAGGAAGAGGAGGTTTATTGGCGGGATTACGTGCAGCACCACGTTCCCTCCGTGTATCCCGGGATGAAGCGGATCATGGAGCGCTTCCTTGCCGAGGGTGGCATCATCGCCGTTGCCTCGCATTCGCTCTCTTATTATATCGAGCGCGATTACAAGGAAAACGCTCTGCCCATGCCGCACGTGATCTATGGATGGGAAATGCCGAAGGAAAAGCGCAAGCCCGCCCCCTTCGCGCTGCTTGATCTGATGGAGCGTTATGGGCTCTCTCCCGATGAGATCCTGATGGTGGATGACTTGAAGCCCGGCTTCGATATGGCGCGCGCCGCAGGCGTTCCCTTTGCCGCCGCCGGCTGGGCGCATGAGATCGAGAAGATCTCCGCCTTCATGCGCCGCCATTGTGATTTTTACCTGTCCTCCGTTTCCGAGCTTGAAAAATTGCTTTTCGAAGCGTGAAAATTTTAAAAAATTCCCCAAGGTTTTGAAAGAACTTGTAAAAAAGCCGGCAAAACCTCGGGGAATTTCTTTTTTCCCTTGACAAAGGCGGAAAAAAATAGTAAAATAAATACGTATGAAAATAAAACCATTGTGAGGTGATTCTTATTTTAAGCATTAAGCTGATTTCCGCACAAGGTGATGTCAAGTTCAAGGCCTACGGTAACGAGGTGGACGAGAGATTCGCAGGAGAATACGAGGAGGGCGATAAGTTCCGAATCGAGCTTTCTGATAGCACGTTCATGAAGGTCGCTCTGGATGAGCTTCTCCCCGAAAGCATCGTTTACGTTCCGGATGGATCGTTTGAATTTGTGATCCCCTTTGGCTATGAGAGAAAGGCGTGCTATGCTCCCGGAACCTTCGCAGGCGAGGACCATCGCGTTCGTGTCAGCGAGCCGACGGAGGCGGAGATCTACGGTGACCGTATGATCTCGCTCAACACGCATGACCGTCATAACGTGCCGAAGTATTTCCCCCATGCGGTGGCAAACTTCGTAACCCGCGAGGAGCCCTGCTTCTTCGAGAGAAACGCGATTGACGGCGTAACCGAGAACCACAATCACGGATGCTATCCCTATCATTCTTGGGGCGGCGGACTTCGTGAGGACTTGGAGTTCACGGTGCAGTTCGGCATGGAGGTTGAGATCCATGAGATCGTGATCCACATCCGCGCCGATTTCCCGCACGATACCTATTGGAAGGAGGCTGACCTCGTATTCGATGACGGAACGGTTCAGCATATCTTCCTTGAAAAAACCGATGCAGGACAGAGCTTTGCTTTCCCCGGCATCAAAACCAAGAGCGTAAAGCTCTGCGGATTCTTGCAGCAGCGCTTGGAGGACGGTTCGCTTTCCTTCGCCGCGCTGTCTCATTTTGCCGTACACGGCCATTACATTAAAGAGGAGAATGAAGGAATGGAAGTAAGAAACGCATCCAACGCCAAAGACGTAAGATATTACACCACCGATAGACTGAGAGAGGAATTCCATATTAAGAACCTCTTCACCAAGGATAACATCCGCATGGTTTATAGCCACACCGACCGTATCATCGTGATCGGTATGATGCCCATTAAGCTGGAGCTTAAGCTCGAGGCGGGTCGTGAGCTTGCCGCCGACTATTTCCTTGAGCGCCGCGAGCTCGGCTGTATCAACATCGGCGGTAAGGGTATCATCACCGTCGACGGTGAGGTCTACGAGATGAATCCCCGCGACGGTATCTACGTCGGCCGCGGCCATCGCGATCTGACCTTCAAGAGCGTGGACGAGAAGAATCCCGCGAAGTTCTACATCACCTCCTGCCCCGCACATACCACCTACCCCACCGTGAGAATCGACATCACCAAGGC
>JAZQWS010000309.1:0-8235 GCA_045632465.1 Eubacteriales bacterium | reverse complement strand
GCGCCTCGTGAATCCCTTTGACCGTGACACCACCGTTTATTGGTGGACGAACATCGCCGTTCCGATCGAGCCCAACACCCGCGTTCTCGCATCGAACAAGAAGGTAATCTCCTTCATCGGCGGCGAATTCAATTACGAAACACTCCCCCGCATCGATGCGATGCCCGGCATCGACGCAACCTACCCGAAGAACGCCTTCCGCGCCTTTGACTACTTCATTCAGAAGGACAATGATGGCGAATCCACCTGGGAGAGTGCCGCTTATTCGGACGGTCTTGTGTTCTACGAGCGCTCCACCGCTCCCCTTTACTACAAAAAGCTTTTCTGTTGGGGCGAGCACGGCGCAGGCCGCCATTGGCAGGAATATCTTTCGGACGGCAAGGGAACGGGCTATTACGCCGAGCTGCAGGCAGGCGTTGCTCCCTCCCAGCTTCACGATATGATCTTCCCGAAAAACTCCACCATGGAATGGACGCAATGCTTCGGCGGCATTCAACTGGATGCAAAAAGATTGCACGATGAAGACTATAACGCCGCCGTGGATTACTTTGACGAAAAGCTTAACACGCGCATGACCGCAGACGAGATCAACGAGATCCATAAGAAGTTCTGCGCGCTTGCCGATATCGCCGTTACCCCCGAAAGCCTCGTGCATGAGGCGAGCGGCTTCGGCGCTGTGGAAAAGCGCCGCATGGCGAAGGAAAATGACGGCCAAGCCCCCGCAAATCTTTACTTCCCCGAGGAGCGCATCGGCGATGCGGAAAAGATCTGGTGCGAGCTTCTTGAAAACGGAAAGCTCACCGCGCCCGACGTGAAGGCACTTCCCATGTCCTATGCAACCGCAAAGTCCTGGGTTCGCCTCCTGCGCGACAGCGTTGCAAAGGAAGAAAACAGAAACTGGTTCTCGCTCTACCACTTCGGAACGGCGGCTTATGAATACGGAACGATCGAGAAGATCTCCAATGTTGCTTACGAGGATGCAGACGAGGTTGCCGCGCAGGTAAAGACCGCGCGCGAGGCCTTCCTTGCCTCGGTTGCCTGCGAGCCGAACATGTGGGCGCTTCGCAACCTTGCCGTTCTGGAAAAGGATGCGGGCAACGCGGAGCTTGCCGAGCAGTACTATGACAAGGCGATCGCCATGGAGGGCGCATTTGACGATTTCGGTCTCGTTTCCGAATACCTGCGCTTCCTCAACAAGGAAAAGAAATTTGAGAAGATCTGGCAGATCTACGAAACTCTCCCCGATAGCTGCAAGAAGATCGACCGAATCAAGATCACCGTTGCAGGTGCGGCGGCCGTTCTTGACAAGCAGGATTATCTCGAGGCCTTCTTCGCCGAGTCGCATTACGATATCCGCGAGGGCGAAACCTCTCTGACCAACGTTTGGTTTGACTTCTGCGCAAAGAAGCTCATGAAGGAAAGAGGCCTCGTCAGCGTGACGGATGAGGAGTGGGAATACCTGCTTGACGAGGTTTGGGAGAAATTTCCGCCCGCATACGAGATCGACTTCAGAATGTCGCTCGACAGGCAGAATAAATACAGAGTTAATAACTGATTTTGCAAATAATTGTTTGCATAATAAAACTTTGGAGGATCAAATTATGCTTTTAACCAAGGCAATCTCCGCGTTGGAAAAGCCTTTCGCGGATCAGAGCATTTCCGATTTTGAGGAGAGAAATTCGCTCTCTGCCCTGCGCGGCGAGCGCGTAAGCTTCCAGCTTGCTTATACCTATAAAATGGACGAGGTGGAAAAGCGCGAGTGGGTGCTTTACCATCCCGTGATCTCCGGCGCGCTCGCGCCCTACACCACGCTTTCCGCCGTTCGCAACGTTGGCGTGCAGAAGCCCTGTGTTGGAACGCCGAGCGCAATGAAGGACGAAAACTATCTGCGCACAAGACCGGGACTTTTCCCCGATATTCTCACCCCCTTGGGCGTGGATAACAAATTCGTTGCCTCCTCCGAGCTTCTCAACAGCATCTGGATCGACGTCGATATCCCTGCGGATACCGATCTTTCGGGAGAGCAGACCTTGACCGTGGATATCATCCGCAACAAGGATAACGCCAAGGTCGCAAGCCACATCTACACCGTGGATATCCTTCCCGCCGCGCTTCCCGAGGAAAAGGTGCTCTACACGCAGTTTTTCTATCACGCCAGCATTTCGGGCTATTACGGCCTGGAGGAATATTCCGCGCGCCATTGGGAGATCATGGAAAACTACCTCTCTCTTGCGCGCCGTGAGGGCATGAACACCCTCTATACTCCCATCGCGCTCGTGCGCCTCTCCAAGCTCGGCCCATGCAAATACCGCGCGGATCTCTCGCGCTTCAAGCGCTATCTTGCCATGGCCAACCGCCTCGGCTACAAGCGGATTGAAATCTCGCATCTCTTCAACGCGGGCAGCTGCGCCTTTGCCACCAGCCATCTCGTTTATTACGAGGGCGGCGAAAAGAAAAAAATGGGCGGTATGTCCGCCACCGATCCCGAGGTAACGGCGGCAATCCGCACGCTTCTCTCTGCCATCATCCGCTACATGAAAAAATACGATGATGACAGCCGCCTGATCTTCCACGTGGCAGACGAGCCCGCCGCTGACAAAATCGACAACTTCCGTGCCGCCCGTGCCACCATTGCGGATCTCATTGATCCTTACGAAGGTGTAGATGCCATTTACGGCACGGCCGATGCCATCGCGGCCTACTACAGAGAGGGGCTGATCCGTTGCCCCTCGCCCGAAACGCCGCACGTGGAGCATTTCCATTCTCTCGGTATCGAAAAGCTCTGGACGTATTACTGCTGCGGCCCGACGGAAAAGTATTCCAACCGCTTTATTGCGCAGAAGTCTGCCGTTACCCGCTCGCTGGCAATGCAGATGTATAAATTCAACATCCACGGATTCCTGCACTGGGGTATCAGCTACTACGGCGGCGGCGACTGCGGCGGCTTCACGCTTCCCTACGTCGATCAGAGCGCGCAAAACTGGGTGAGCGCGGGTGACAGCTTTACACTTTATCCTGCCATGAACGGTACCGCCTACGAATCCATCCGCGCCGTGCTGATGCAACAGGTTTTCCAGGACATCCGCGCCATGCAGCTCTGCGAAAGCCTTTATTCTCACGAGGAGGTCGTTTCGGCGATCGAGGAGGTCTTCGGCAAGGAGCTTCATTTTGACACCTGCGAAACCACCGTCGGCGGTATGGAGGCCATCCGCGAAAAGATCAACGCAATGATCAGGGCAAAAATCTAACAACCGAAAAGGAGCAAGGGTAGACCTTCGCTCCTTTTCTCTTGATCCTGACGAAAAAATCCACCTCAGCGCAGAAAAAAACAGTTTTTCTTCCGGCATCCAGGTGCTATACTAAAGGTAAAGAAACGAAAGAGAGGCACTTCTTATGATTTTTCATCCTCAGAACCTCGTCCGCACGGAGGGGGAATACGTTTTTTCCGCAAGCGTGCAGGCTTTGGCGCATCCCGCGCTGAACAAGGCCGCGATTTGCGAATTTTTTCATAATTTTTCCTTCGGATGCTCGGAGATCGAATTTTCCGAATGCGAGGAATATATCTTCAGGATCGGAAAAACCGATCCCATCCCACTTGGTGAGAGTGAATACACAATCCGTATCGAAGAGAGCGGCATCTGCCTCTTGGCAGACGGCGAGCAAAATCTTCTGAAGGGCTTCATGACGCTTCTTGACCGCATAAAGGCAACGGATACGGAGAGCGGCACAGCGGCCGCCGCCGAATGCTGTGAGATCCGCGACCGCGCGCGCATCCGAAATCGCATGGTGCATTTCTGTGTTTTCCCCGAAACGACGCTTTGGGAGCTGCAAAGGCTTTTGCGCCTTGCGGCCGCGCTGAAATACACGCACGCCGTTGTCGAATTCTGGGGTATGCTGAAGCTTGACTCTATGAAGGAGCTTTCCTGGCCCTTTGGCTACGAAAAGGACGAGGCGAAAAAAATTCTCTCCGAGGCAAGAGACCTGGGGCTTGAGATCATCCCGATGTTCAACCATTGGGGGCATGCCGCCGCCGCGAGAGAAATGCACGGAAAGCACGTGGTGCTCGATCAGAATCCCGCATTGCAGACCTATTTTTCCGAGGACGGCTGGCGCTGGGATTTCAGCAAGGAAAAGGTGCGCGCGTTGCATAAAAAAATCCGCCACGAGCTGATCGAGGTTTGCGGCGAGGGAAAATACTTCCACATCGGATGCGACGAGCCGCGCGGCTTTGCATTCGATCGCGAGGGAATGGATCTCGCTTGCGGTTACATCGAGGAGATCGCCGCAGACATGGAGGCCGAGGGGCGCAGAATCATCCTCTGGGCAGACACGCTGCTTTGGAAAGATCCCGCCTATGATAAATCCGAAGGCTTCTACTGCGCCGCTCCAACCGCGGAGGCCGCGCTTTATATGCAGGCCCACCTCCCTAAGAGCGTGATCGCGGCAGATTGGCAATACGGCTTCGTGAAAGCCCCCGTTGCCACCTCCGAGGCCTTAAAAAATGCAGGCTTCGATTGCCTGCTCTGCCCCTGGGAAAAGGGAGAGGCGCACGCCGAGGCAACGGCCAAATCCGTTTTAAAAAGCGAGCTTTTCGGTTTTCTGCAAACCACATGGCACACGCTTTCGCGCCGTATGCCGATCCTGACTATGATGGCCAAAGGCGCATACGAGCCGATCGGCACGGAGGAAAACAGCATCTTCATTCCCTATCAAACGGTTACCGCCGCACTCCTTCGCAAGGTAATGCCCGTGAAGGGAGATTATGCAAAAGCCGGCTGGAGTCCTTCCGAAGTAAGCTTTTTATGGTAAAACAAGCAAATGGGAGAATCGCTTTATCATCGCGATTCTCCCGTTTTGTATTTTTTGTTTCGCTTTTGGTAATTTTTAATTATAGTGCGCGCGCGGGATTGACTTTTATTTTTCCGTATGATATACTAACCTCAAGAATGCCATTTGGAAAAGGAAGACATACCGGATGAATAACAAGCTTTACGGAAAAACCATAATCTTCAACGGAGATTCCATTTGCGCCGGCCGCCCCGACGCCGGATCCTGGGCAACGCGCATTGCCGAATGGAACGCGCTTTCCGCTTGCAAAAACTACGCCGTTGGCGGCGGCATCATCTCGGAGGGGCTTTGCTATCAAAGCGGAACGCCGAGACACTCGGTTTCCGCCTCGCTTGAAAAGATGCACACCGACTATCCCGATGCGGATTATATCGTGATCGAAGGCGGCACAAACGATGCAGATCTGCATAGCCACCTCTCCGATAAAGACTACAAGGGAAGCTTTGCGCCTTACGATTTCAGCGGCGAATACGACCGAACCACCTTTGCGGGCGCGCTGGAGAGCATTTTTTACCGCGCGACGAAATATTGGTGCGGAAAGAAGATCTGCTACATCGTGGCGCACAAGATGACATGGGGAGATTGCTTTGTCAACCGCCGCTCCTATTTTGATCTCGCCGTTGAAATCTGCAAAAAATGGGGCATTCCTTATCTTGATCTATGGAACGGATGCTATCTCAATTCCTCCCTTCCCTGGATGTACGACAAGGAAAAAAGCGCCGAGGAAAACGAGGCCGCAGGCTCTATGTATATCGACAGCCAGCATCTCTCCTCCCGCGGCTACGATCTGACCGCGGATATTATTGATTCCTTCCTGAAAACACTGTAAAGGAGATTTTTCCATGCTGAAAATTTTTAAAATCGATGCAAGCCCCGTCATTGACTTTGCGGCAGAGGAATTAAAGAAATATCTAAGAATGATGATGCCGATGGATGGTGAGATCACCATTGAATATAAGCCCGATGCCAAGGAGGGCTTTCGTCTGGGACTTATGCAGACCTTCGGACTTGACGTATCGGATGCCGAGGATACCGAGCTTGACGATATCCTTTATATCGATACCGACGAGGAGGGCGGCATCATCGCGGGCGACAATCCCCGCTCGGTGCTTCTCTCGGTTTACGAATACTTAAGACAAAACGGATGCCGCTTCCTTTTCCCCGGCATTGACGGCGAATATATCCCCGTGAAGAAGAACGAGCCTGTGAAATACCGCCACAAGCCCTCGCTTCGCTATCGCGGCCAGGTAAATGAATCCGCCACCAGCCAGCGCGCGATGCTTGAGACCATTGACTTTGGCCCCAAGGTTGGACAGAACTGCTACATGATCCAGTTCTTGATTCCCGGCGATTACTATAACCAGTATTACGGACATAACAACAATCGCCACCGCACGCCGGAGCCGCTGACTGAGGATCAGGTTTTGCAGTACAAGCGCCATTGCGAGGCAGAAATTGCAAAGAGAGGTTTACAATTTCATGATGCAGGCCATGGTTTTACCATCGAGCCCTTCGGAATTTCCTCCACGATCTTCGATGCGCGCGATGAATCGATGTATCCCAAAGAGGCCATCGAATGCATGGCAATGTTAGGCGGTAAGCGCGGCTTCTTCAAGCCCGCCTTCATATCGGGAGATTCCGCTCTCGGCTACCCGATCTACACAAACTTCTGCAAATCCAATCCCCGCGCAAGAAAAAAGGTTGTGGACTACATCATCGACTATGCGCGCCGCGGCTCAAACGTGGATTATCTGCACATCTGGGAATCGGACGGAGCGAACAACCAATGCGAATGTGAAGAATGCAAAAAGAAGAGCGCAACCGACTGGTACGTGCAGCTTCTCAACGAGGTGGATGCGGAAATGATGCGCCTCGGAATGAAAACGCGCATCGTTTTCATCGGCTATGCCGACACCATTTACGCGCCCGAAATCGAGCGCATCCAAAATCCCGCCCGCTTCACCTTTATGCTCGCGCCCATTTCGAGAAGCTATACCGCAACGCTTCCCGAGCCGATCGAAAACGCAACCGTTTATCCCTACAACCGCAACAAGCCCCTCGGAAAGAAGAGAAAGAATCTCTCCGATTTTCTGGCTTACGGCCGCGCATGGAGAAAAACCTTCCCCGGCGCATCCTTTGTGTTTGAATATTATTTCTGGACACCGCAATACCGCGATCCCTCCTCTCTCGCACTTTCAAAGCGCATCCGCGAGGACATTTTCATGTACCGTGACGAGGGATACGACGGTATCTTGGAGGACGGAAGCCAGCGCTCCTATTTCCCGACGGGCTTCCCCTTCTACCTCTATTCCCGACAGCTCTTTGATACCTCGCTCTCTTACGAGGAGATCGCGGAGGAATACTTCTCTGCCGCCTTTGGCGAGGACTGGAAGGAATTTTACGCCTACCTTGAAAAGATCGAAAAGGCAATGGACATCCGCTATCTCTCGGGCGAGCTTTCTGCAGACGAGGCCGTTGGCGCATACTATAACCCTGCGCTTGTGAAGGATTTCGAGAGTGTTGAAAAGATCTGCTCGGATGCCGAAGAGGTGCTGAAAAAGAACTACAACAGACCTTGCCGCGTGCAGACCGTTTCTGTGCGCCTGATCGAGCGCCACATGACCTACTGCCGCATGCTTGCCAAGATGCTGATTGAAAAATGCCAAGGCAAAGATGCGGAGGCAAAAGCAGAGCTTGAAAAGCTTTGGGATACCTTTGATATTCTGGAATACGATATGGAAGCCAACTACGACCATTCGCTCTGCATGTCCGCGCTGAACAGAATTGCAAAAACTCCCACAGACCTCACCGCCAAGGAAAAGCGCGAGGAGGAATTCGCCACCAGCGAAGATCTTCACTAAAAGATAAAAGAGAACGAAAAAATGCTGAAAATTTTTAAAATCGATACAAGCCCCGTCATCGACTTTGCCGCGGAGGAGCTCAAAAAGTATCTGCGCATGATGATGCCGATGGACGGCGAGATCACCATTGCATATAAGCCCGATGCCAAGGAGGGCTTCCGCCTGGGGCTTATGCAGACCTTCGGACTTGACGTATCGGATGCCGAAGTCGCAGAGCTTGACGATATTCTCTATATGAACACCACCGAGGAGGGCGGTATCATCGCAGGCGACAATGCGCGCTCGGTTCTCCTTGCGGTTTATGAATATCTAAGACAAAACGGATGCCGTTTCCTTTTCCCCGGCGTGGATGGCGAGCTGATCCCCGTCAAAAAGATCGCGCCCATGAAGTATCGCTTCAAGCCCTCCATGCGCTATCGCGGCCAGGTGAACGAATCCGCCACCAGCCAGCGCGCTATGCTTGAAACCATCGACTTCGGCCCGAAGGTGGGACAGAACTGCTACATGATCCAGTTCTTTGTTCCGA
>JAZQWS010000308.1:0-3532 GCA_045632465.1 Eubacteriales bacterium | reverse complement strand
CCCATTATAAGAAGCAGAAGGTTCGCGTTCTGAACGGAAGCCACACCAACCTCGTTGCCGCAGGTATTGTGGAGGGCGCCGTAACTGTTTACGATTGCATGAATAGCGAGAAGCTTCGCTCCTTCGTGGAGGCAACGCTGGATGAGGAGATCATCCCCTTCGTTTCTGCCGACAAGGAGGGCGTTCGCGCCTTCGCGGATAGCGTTCTTTCCCGTTTTGAGAACCCCTATCTTAACCATCTCTTGGTTTCCATCTCGCTTAACAGTATATCCAAGTGGAGAGCGCGTTGCCTTCCTTCCTTCGAGGATTATCTTGCAAAGCACGGCAAGATCGCTCCCAATATGACCAAGGGCTTCTCCTATCTTATGTACCTCTATTCCTCCATCGAGGAAAAGGATGGCGCATACGTTGCAAAGCTTGGCGCAAAGAGCGTTGAGGTAAAGGATGATCTTCCTTATCTTCAGTTCTTTGCTAAGGGCGGCAAGATCGCAGACTTCATGAAGGATGCGGAAATCTTCGGCCGTGATCTGACCGAGATTCCCGGATTCCTCGCCGCAGTCACCGAAAATGTTGCTCTTCTGAAAGAGGGAAAGAGTTTGCTCGCATGAAGGATACTTTGATTATCAATGAGCAGGATAACGTTGCCGTTCGCCTCACCGAGGCGGAGGGCATTCCTGCAGGACATAAATATGCGCTTTGCGATATCGCCGAGGGCGCGCCCGTGATCAAATACGGATGCGTGATCGGTCGCGCAAAGCAGGATATCAAGAAGGGGGAATGGGTGCACACGCACAACGTTCGCTCGCATCTTGATGAGAGCTTTACCTATGAATATAACTACGCGGCATTGGAAGAAAAGCAGGGAAGCGGAAGCTTCATGGGCTATCGCCGTCCGCACGGTCGCGCAGGTATCCGTAACGAGATCTATATCATCCCCACGGTTGGTTGTGTAAATAACGTTTGCATGCGCATGGAAAAAATGGCGCAAAGATTCGTTGGCGGCTCTTTGGACGGTATCTTCGCCTTGACGCATCAGTTCGGATGCTCTCAGCTTGGCGATGATAACGATAATATCCGCAAGCTTCTCGCCGCCATCGCCCTCCATCCCAACGCGGCCTATGTCCTGATCGTTGGCCTCGGATGCGAAAATAACCTTCTTGACGGAATGAAGGCAGAGCTCGCGCCTTACGGCAGAGAGAATATCGAGTTCTTTAATTGCCAGGATGTTGAGGACGAGCTTTCCTACGGCCTTGAGATCCTTGAAAAGATGGCCGCAAAGGCGAGAGAAATGAAGCGCGAGAGTGTTCCGCTCTCGGAGCTGACGATCGGCCTCAAATGCGGCGGCTCGGATGGATTTTCGGGTATCACTGCAAATCCCCTTGTCGGTCGTGTAACCGATCGCCTCGTGGCTCTCGGTGGTAGCGCAGTTCTGACGGAGGTTCCCGAGATGTTCGGCGCAGAGCAGATTCTTATGAATAAGTGCCGCACAGAGGAGCTCTTCTGCCGCTATAAGGACATGATCGAGAATTTCAAGAAATCCTATACGGATCTCGGCTTCCCGGTATACGAAAACCCCAGCCCCGGAAACAAGAAGGGCGGTATCACCACGCTGGAGGAAAAGTCGCTCGGTTGCATCGAAAAGGCAGGACATACCCCCGTGGTAGACGTTCTTATGTACGGTGAGGTGCAGAAGGAGGTCGGTGTCAGTGTTCTGAATGCGCCCGGAAACGACCTGATTGCCGCAACCGCTTTGGCCGCCGCGGGCTGTCAGATGGTGCTTTTCACCACCGGTCGCGGAACGCCGTTTTCCACCTTTGTTCCCACGATGAAGATCGCAACGAACGACCGCCTTGCCGCATTCAAGGATAATTGGATCGATTTCAATGCCTTTGGTATGGATGAAGACGGGCTTTACGATCTTGTTCTTGCGGTTGCAAACGGCGAATACGTTTGTAAGAGCGAGGATCTTCGTGAAATTGCATTCTATAAAACCGGCGTAACCCTGTAAAAAATATAAATACGGTTGATGTTGTTTTGGGCAAGATCAGCCGTTTTGCATAAAAGAAAGTGAAAATATCATGAAAGACCTGAAAAAAGAATGCCGCATCGCTGTTGTGCAAGCAACGCCGGTGATGTTTGATAAGGATCAATGCGTGGAGAAGGTTCTACGCTATATCGACGAATGTGCTAAAAATGGCGCGGAGCTGATTGTTTTTCCCGAGCTTTTCATTCCGGGTTATCCGCTTGGCATGACCTATGGCTTCACAGTCGGAAGTCGCAAAGCGGCGGGTCGCAAGGATTGGAAGGTATATTACGATAATTCGATTCTTGCAAACGGCGAGCAGATGCGCGCTATCGTCGAGTCCGCCAAGAAAAACGGCGTTTACGTCAGCATCGGCTATTCCGAGCGCGACGAAGTAACAAGCACACTCTATAATTCCAATATGATGATCTCTCCCGAGGGCGAATGCTTGAACCATAGAAAACTGAAGCCCACAGGCTCAGAGCGCGTGGTTTGGGGTGACGGACAGAAGGATTATTTTCCCGTGATGCAAACGCCTTGGGGCCCGATGGGTAACCTCATCTGTTGGGAGAGTTATATGCCTCTGGCGCGCGTTGCGCTTTATCAGAAGGGAATCACGATCTATATTTCGCCGAACACCAATGATAACGAGGAATGGCAGAGCACCATCCGCCATATCGCAATCGAGGGCCACGTTTTCTTCGTCAACTGTGATATGTTCTTTAAGCGAAGCGATTATCCGAAAACCGAGAGCGCAGAGGCGGAAATTGCCGCCTTGCCCGAGATCGCCTGCCGCGGCGGATCGAATATCATCGATCCCTTTGGCCACCCCGTAACCGAAACGCTTTGGGACAGGGAGGGTATCCTCTATGCAACGCTGGATATGGACATGGCCTATGCGGCAAAAATGGAGATGGATTGCGTTGGTCATTATGCGCGCCCGGATGTTCTTCGTCTTGAGGTTGAGGAAAAATAAAGGTTGATAAGCAAACAATACTTTGCAAATAATGCATAAAGAGGAAAAATATGTCACACAAAAGCGTTGATGCAAATATGATTTTTGCCAATAAGCTGGATGTCGAAGGATTGGTTTATCGCGATATTTCGGAAGAGCCTTTTCGTTTGTACGGTTTATTTTTTGAAAATGGCGAATATTTTCGTCTGCATGAAAAGACTGCAAGAGATACGAGCGATAACGTTTACGATATGTACAAAACCTGCACAGGCGCGCGCCTCCGCTTTGTCAGCGATAGCCCATACGTTGCTATCCGCGCCGTTATTTCCCGCGCAGAGCGTATCCCGAATATGACCTTCATCGGAACCATTGGCTTTGATCTTTATGCCGATGGCGCATATGCGGGCACTTTCGTTCCTTCTATGACCGAAAATGCATATGAAGCCATCGTTAGTCTGCCCGATGCAAAAAAGAGAGAGTTCATGATTCATTTTCCGCTTTATGCAAATCTTGAATCTCTTGAGATCGGCTTGGATGAAAAAGCCGGACTTTCG
>JAZQWS010000307.1:0-2494 GCA_045632465.1 Eubacteriales bacterium | reverse complement strand
AAAGGAAAGAACACAAGCAACAACGAAGATCAATGCGGGGAAAATACCGTAGAGGAATTCGGGCACACCTGCCATAGCCGCATCGATGAAGGCATCCGAGCCGAGGAGGCCGGTGGTGTTCTTCAGAGCGGAAGCAAGCGTCAGAATCGTGATCGCGGGAACCATGGCGATGAAGCCGGCGGGAATGCACTCAGTTGCAGCCTTGAAGGTGAAGGACTTGCGGCACAGATAATAAATGAAGGAAACGATCAGCGCGATCATACCGCCCCAAGGAAGAGCCACGTATGCATCGGTATTACCGAATGCGCCAACGAAATCGCCTTCGAAATCACCGCCCGCAAAGAAGCCGCCAACGTACATAAGTGCAATTACGCAAGCAACAATCAAGGTTGCGATCGGGAGAACGAGATCAAGAACGCTACCCTTTTTCTCCGCCGATGCATCCTCTGCGGCTACCGCAGATTCATCAAAGGAAACGCCTGCCATCTTGCCGTAATCAAAGCCGAGAACGGCAATGGTGATCACGAACACGATGGTGAGAAGCGAATAGAAGTTGAAGGGGATGGCATTTACGAAGAGCTGGAAGGAGGAAAGACCGGTTTCTACGTTGCAATCCGAAAGAGTTCCGGAAACGGCGGCCGCCCAGGAAGAAACGGGGGCGATCATGCAGATGGGAGCGGCGGTTGCATCGATGATGTACGCGAGCTTGGCTCTGGAGATCTTATGAGAATCGGTTACGGGCTTCATAACCGCACCAACGGTCAGACAGTTGAAATAATCGTCTACAAAGATGAGAACGCCGAGAACGAAGGTGGCAAGCATTGCGCCGGCCTTGGTTTTTACGTGCGCCTTTGCCCAACGGCCGAAGGCCTCGGTTCCACCCGACTTATTGATCAGAGAAACGAGAATGCCGAGGATCACGAGGAATACGAAGATACCCGCATTATCGGCAACAGCGGTGGAAAGTCCGTCCGCCACGATGATATCCAGCGTTCCTGCGAAGGAATAGTTGGATGCGAAGATCGCTCCAACGAGAACGCCCGCAAACAGAGAGGAAAAAACCTCCTTGGTGATCAGGGCAAGACCGATGGCGATCAGCGGAGGAACGAGGGACATAAACGTTCCGTAATAGATGCTTCCCTCCTCAACCTCGGTGGGAAGGCAGATCGCCAGGATAACAACGGCGATCAGGGCGAGCGCGGCAACGATTGCGGTTACCATGCTCTTCTTCGTCTTGAAAAGACAGTTAAGATTCATTTTTCTGAATCCTCCTTTAAGATTTTTTGCAATAAAAAAACCACGGCATCCACCGTGGCAAAAAATGCAAAAAAGCATTCAAGACACGATAGCTCTCCACTTTGAAAAAGTGACAGTTCGCAGGATATTCTCGAACGAACCAGCGAGAAAAATGCGGAAACATTTTTCCAACTTCGGCGATACACCCTTTCGCCTCCGACTCTTTTCCGCGACTTCGGAGGTTACTTTTGCGCACCGCGCCTCTACCTGATTTTTATTATTATTGATATTATACTCTATTTTTTCAAAATTGTCAATACTTTTCTTTATTTTCTCAAAAATTGGCGCAAAAAAGACTTCCAATCTGCTCTATCATTGCGCACCATGGAGAAAAAGATGGAGGAAAGGATGATGATATGGTTCAAGGCGGCGGAGGGCAGAACGGCAAAATCATAGATCAGCCAAAGCGAAACGTTTAACGCGAGGAAGAAGCGGCAGATCCAGGATTTTTCCTGCACGATGCTGATCGCAAAGCACCAAACGGCCACCATCGTTATCAGATCAAAGGGGCTGGATGCAACGGAGGGGCTGAGGAAGCCGATCACCGTGATGGCGCTGTAGCCTACCATGAAAGAGACTGTTAACCATGCGGGAAAGGGGATCTTTTTATAATTCAGGGTGAAGCTGAGGACGGTTTGCACCGTTGCAAGCATGACAACGCCGCCCGTGGAGATCGTTCCGCCGATGATGCATTGGAGACCGAGGAGGAAATTCGAGAGGATCTGACAGAGGATGATCCACTTCATATTCTTGAACTGCATTCCAAGGACGGTTGCAATCAAGACGAATATACTGATGATATAATCCGGATTTTCTTTCAAAAAATCAAATAAGCCAAACATAAAAGGATTCCTTTTCTAAGTTATGCGAAGAAATTATAGCATATTTTGAGGAAAATGTCAAGGGCGGGAGAAACGGACAGTCGAGGTAGCGAAGCGGCGGAACGGGAGTGAATTGCGTTAATAACGCAAGAGCCGTTCCGTGACCGAGCCGCGGCAAGACCGCCTGTCCCTACGGGGGAGATTCGTGCATTGTTCCGCAGAGGGGGATTGCGGGACGTCGAGGCTGTATAGTGTAGTATGATAGTATACAGGTAGTGCAAGATGATTGTATACAGTTTTGTGATATAATAA
The DNA here is from genome assembly GCA_045632465.1 of Eubacteriales bacterium. Classification (GTDB taxonomy): domain Bacteria; phylum Bacillota; class Clostridia; order Oscillospirales; family CAG-272; genus UBA1740. The sequence goes on along the minus strand of JAZQWS010000307.1, from coordinate 65 downwards.
AGGCAGAAAAATGACCTAAAAGGAGGTTGTTCGAATGCCTTGGAAGGACAAAACTGTGGAAGAAT
>JAZQWS010000306.1:0-16075 GCA_045632465.1 Eubacteriales bacterium | reverse complement strand
CATTCTTCCTTTTCACAATAGAAATGAAAGGGAACGAAATGATTGCCATCGGCCAGATTTTCGTATGTTTTGGGGATCGGAATCAGATTGGGCATAAAGTTTCTCCTGTTCTCTATGTGTTTTTTCGTTTAATTTATTATATCACAGATCAAGAAAAAAGTAAAGTTCTAAACGCGAAAATGCTTTGAAAAATCTATACTTTTTGGTATTCGTACGCTACGGAAAAAAAGATTTTTGTGGTGCGGATTTTGCGTAAAATCCGAACTTGCAGGGAATTGCAAAAAGCATAAAAAACGAGGCTACCGTTTGGTAGCCTCGTGAAAATTATTTTTCTGAATTAAAGGGGTGCCCAGGGGAACCAGTTCTCGCCGGGAAGCGTTTCCTTGCCGCAAGTGTCACACTTCGAATCGCCGTTCGCGTCGGTGTGAGCCTTGCTCAGGTAAATGCCGCAATCCTCGCACTTCGTGCAATCGGTAACGCCGTCAACGTGATCCTTATCGCTTGCCTGGTCGCAGTTTGCGCAGTGCGTGCAGTTGGTAGGATCAGCTACGTGGTTTTTGCCGGTACCTGCATCGCAGTTCTGGCAAACCGTGCAGTCTTCAGCGGTTGCAATGTGAGCCGCGCCTTCGATGGGCTTGTTGCAGTACATGCAGATCGTGCAATCTGCTGCAGATCCCTTGTGAGCCTCGCCGGTAATTGCGGTGCCACAAACGGAGCATGCGGTGTCACAAATGTAGATGTAGCTATGAGTAGAGCCGGGAATTGCTTCCTCGCAATACTTGCACTTCGTGCAATCCGTTGCAAGAGGAGCGTGTCCGTTGCAAGGACGAACGTAATCGCAGTTGTTGCAGGTTACGTCATGCTCGTCATCGTAGGAGTGAGGAGGAGTACGCTCAAATCCGCAATCACGGTTACAAATAGCATCACAGCTGTCGGTCCATGCGTGGTCAAGCGCAGGCTGGCCAGGCTTGGTCTCTTCATTTTCTGCAGAGCAGAGCGTGCAGATCTGATAGAGAACCTCTGCATCGTAGCAATTTGCAGGAGTCTTGGTCATCCACTCGCCGTATTCGTGAGCGGTCGTTCTTTCGTAGCCGCAATCCTTGCGGTCACAAACCTTATCGCAAGGATCGGAATACTCATGATCCAGAGCCTCGTCGCCGAATCTGGTCTCTTCTGCTTGGCAAACGGTGCAGTATCTTACCTCAACCTCAGCATCGGTGCAGTTCGCAGGCGTCTTGGTTGCCCAGTTGTCTTCAAATACGTGAGGAACGGTTCTTACAAAGTCGCACTCAGGAACGTTACAATCGGTGTCGCATACGTCATCGAAGGTATGCTCAACTGCTCTTACGTAGTCACAATCATCGTAATCGCACTCTTCATCGCAAACGAAGGAGTAAGCATGCTCGCGGATGGAATCGCCGATCTGCGTTTCCTTCACGTTACAAATGGTGCAGTATCTTGCCTCAACCTCAGGAGCGAAGCAGTTTGCAGCAGTTTCGGTTTCCCATTCGCCAAAGATATGCTCAGCGCCGGGGATAGCCGCGCCGCAAACCCAACAGATCAAGCAATCCTTCTCCCAAGCAATGTGACCGGTGCACTCTCTGTCGTATCCGCAATCGTTACACTCAAGGTCGGTGATGCTATCGTAGGTATGAGGAGGAATACGCTCGAAGCCACAGCCAACAACGTTACATACAGCATCGCAGTTGTCGTCGTACTGGTGCTCGATCTCTCTGGTGTAGCCGCAGTCCTCGCGGTTACATACGGTATCGCAATCATGATCAAATGCATGGCCAAGAGCAGCAACGTCGCCGATTCTGGTCTCTTCAGCGTTGCAGATGCCGCAAATTCTGTGCTCGATCTCATCATCCAGGCACTTCGCGGGGATCTTGGTCTCCCATTCGCCGAATACGTGAACGATAACTCTCGTGTAGTCGCAATCCTCGCGGTTACAATCGGTGTCGCAAGCATGGTCGAAGTCGTGGTTCAGCGCGCCCTTGCCTGCAATGATGTCCTCGTATCCGCAGATGTCGCAGAATCTGTTGAGCTTTTCAGCGGTGGTACAGGTAGCGGGAATCTTAGTAGCATACTCTTCGGAGTAGCTGTGAGTGATGGTTCTCTTGTAATCGCACTTTGCGCGGTTGCAGGCCGTGTCGCAAGTGTTGTCGAATACGTGGCCAAGAGCAGCTTCACCCTCGCGGGTTACTTCCTCTCCGCAAAGAGCGCAATACTTAACTTCAACTGCCGCATTATCGCAGTCAGCCGCAGACTTGATTCTCCAATCGCCGAAGTCGTGGATGTTGGAACGAACGGTCTGGCAGGTGTTACACTCAGCATCGCAGGCGTTGTCGTAAACGTGGTCGGCAACCACACGGGTAGCGCCGCAAACGTTACAATCGCCATCGCAAGCATGATCATAAGTGTGCGCGGAAGCAATTCTCAGCTCGCCGCAAACGTTACAGTCTGCATCACAAACGGTAGAGTAAACGTGGTTGGGAACCATTCTCAGCTCGCCGCAAACGTCACAAGTGGAGTCGCAAGCGTTGGAATAGGTGTGCGCCTCAGGAATTCTGGTAGCGCCGCAAACGTTACAGGTCTTATCACAAGCGTTGGTGTAGGTGTGATTGGTAACTCTCAGTGCGCCGCAGAAATTACAGTCGGTATCGCAATTGTTCGCGTAAATGTGCTCGGAAGCCTCTCTTGCCTCGCCGCAAACGTTACATTCTGCATCGCAGGGGCTATCGTAAATGTGAGCAGCAGCATCTTCACGAGCATAGCCGCAAGCCTCGCATTTTGCGGAGCAAGCGCTCTTGTAGGTGTGTTCAACAGCTTCTCTTACCTCGCCACAAACGTCACACTCGGTGTCGGAGCAGTCAGCGAAGGTGTGGTCAACCTCGGGCTCGCGGGTTACGCGATCGCATTCGTTACAAGAGGGATCGCAGGGACCGGAGTACACGTGGTTTTCGCCGAAGCAGCTCGCCAGAGCGAAGAGCATCAGCGCCAGGGTAAATGTGCAAAGCAATAATCTTTTCATGGCTTTTTGGATGTAAATCCATCCTTTCTATTATTTTGTGCGGATCAAACCGCTTAGGGTAACAAAAGAAGTAAAGGATAAGGGGCTAAAAAACGAATTGTATAATATTAAGGAAGAAAATCGTTTTGGAAAAATATGTCGTGACCACGAGACGTGATCACGACATAATCTCGCAAGTGAATTAGTCTTCGTTCTTCTTCGAAGGAATGGTGTGCTCGGGAAGAACGCCCTCGCCCGTGGTAGGAAGAGCCTCGCCGCAAAGATCGCAGATCTTGTCAGCGTTAGCATCCGTATGAGCAGCAGCTGCATCAGTACGAACGTGCTCGCCGCAGATTGCGCATCTGGTGGAGCAAGCGTATGCGAAGGTGTGGCGGATGCTGTCAAGAGCAGTGCCGCAGTAACGGCATTCAAGAGAGCAAGCGTAGATTCCAACGTGACCGCCGTTGGGATTCACCGCATCGCAGATCGAGCAGTTGGTGTCGCAAGCCTTATCGTAAGAGTGAGCAAGTCCGGAAGCCTCGCCGCAAACGTCGCAGATGCCGCAGCCCTTAGTAGCGGAAGCGGTGTGGTCTGCAAGCTCGCCGTCTCTCAGCTCGCCGCAAACGTCGCAGGAAGCATCGCAATCACCTGCATAGGTGTGAGCAACTGCTTCGCCCTCAAGCTCGATGCCGCAGTACTGACAAACGGTACCGCAAACAGCCTTGGGAGCATGTGCGAGTGCATCGTCTCTTGCGCCGGTGGTGCAGCCCTCAACATCGCAGGTAGCATCGCAAGCAGCAGAGTAGGTATGATCGCCGATTGCCTTGCCGCAGCCGGGAACTACGCAGATGCGGTCGCAATCCAGGGAATCGTTGTTGTAGCAGATGTGATCGCAAACAGCCTCGCAAATATCGCAGATTGCGTTGTTGTCAGCGTCCTCGTGGCTGGCAGACTTGGTAGCGCCGCAAGCGTCGCACTTCTGTGCATCGCAGTTGCCGGTCCAGATGTGCTGCTCAGCTCTCTCATATCCGCAACCGTAATCGCAGATCTGATCGCAAGCGTTGGAGTAAGCGTGCTCGGCGTTTGCCTTTCTGAAGCCGCAAACAAGACAAGTGTCGCTGCAACCGAATTCATAGCTGTGCATGCTGTCGGGGAGCAGTCTCGTGCCGCCGCAGTAAATGCAGGCAACGGAGCACTCAAGCTCGTATGCGTGAGAAGCATCGCGGGTAGCGCCGCAAACGTCACAAGCAGTGGAGCAGGGATGCAACCAAGCGTGAACGAGATCAGCCTCAGCTCTCAGCTCGCCGCAAATGTCACAAGAGGCGTCGCAGCCGTTGGTGTAGGTGTGAACAACGCCGGTTCTGGGCTCGCCGCAGATGTCGCAAGCGGAAGAGCACTCAGCCTTGTAGGTGTGAACCAAAGCGGTACGTGCTGCATCACAAACGTTGCAGACGGGATCGCAATTGCTATCGTAGGTATGCTCGATAGCTTCGATTTCCGTGTTGCAAACATCGCAAACCGTGCTGTCGCAGGTTGCGCGGGTGTGTTCAGCCGTCACTTCTCTCTTAACGGGGATGGGACAGCAGTTGCAGATCTCATCGCAGTCGGAAGAGTAAGTGTGGTTGACGGTGCCGAAGCAGGCAGTGAGCGCGAAAAGCGCCAGAGCCACAGTCAAAAGCAAGAAGAAAATTCTTTTCATTTTTCCCTCCAAAAAATTGTTTTCTGATTCATTTTAACATAATAAAGGAAGCATTGCAAGTGTTTTGAAAACTTTTTTCAGAAAAAAAACGCATTTTTGAGAATACTATACAAATATTAAAGAACACTTTTGTTCATTTTGGCTTTGATGAAAAAAGATGTTGCAAAATGCGTGCAAAGATGTTATAATAGAAAAGTATGAAAGCAGTCACTTTCGGAGTGGTTTTTGACTTTTTGATAAAAAAACGCAATCTTTCCCTAATTATTTTAATATTATTAGTTAGAATGCCGATTTTCGGTTCTACCTTATAGAGTTGCTTACATTGTTATAGGAGTTTCGACATGATAAAAAAAGAGTTGAAAGAATTTTTCGCCGTCGCAGGAGAAAATGCGGCTGTTGAGGTTCTTTTGCCGAGCAGTCTTTCCGCTTTTTTATATGAAGAGGGAGAGGATCTGGATTCTTTGACCTCGCAGGAACGCAAGCGCCGCTCCATGCAGCCGTTTTCTTTGAAAACGCAGGTGATCCTTCCGGAATCCATGCGCGGCTTTCGTCGCAGGGCTCTTTGCCTGCGCGGTCTGTGCGGTCATGCGATTGTTTCCATCGATGGAAAGAGCGTCGGAGAATGGAGCTCCCCTCCTGCCACGGTTTACGTAGCTTTGCCAAACGAAGCGGAGACGTTTTCGCTACAGATCCGCTTCCCCGAAAGAGACGTGCCGATGGACGTTGGCCTGTTCGGCGGTGTCGATCTTTTGGCCTTTGCTATGGATCTGATCACGGACGTTTATACAGAGCAATCGCATAAAAATGAAAAATGCGAGCTTTTCGTTCGTGTGAAAACGCTTTGCGGCCCCGTGGGAGACGAGTCTGTGGCAACGCTGTATTCGCCCTCCGGCGAGATTCATTATCTCGGTCTTATGAACGGAGAGGGGCGGGTCATGATTCCTGCCGTACAGCGCTTCCGCGCCAAGGGGATCGTCGGTCTGTATCGCCTCGTTGTCACGCTCTATCACGAGGGGCAGGTGGCAGATACTTATGAAACGCAGATCGGCCTGCGCAAGATCGCCTTTTCAAAGGAAGGCGAAGCAATTCCGTTTTCTCTTCTCGTAGACGATGCGCCGTTTTTCATTAAAGGCGCGCGTATTTCCGCGCACCCCGCACAAACGGAGGTGGAGAGCATCGCCTGCTTTGGCCGCGCCCTGCCCTCGTTCGTAAAAATGGGCGGAAACACGCTGTATGCAACGGCGGAGAGCGGATTCTTGCCGGAATATGTATATTCGCTTTGCGACCGTCTTGGTCTGCTTGTCATCCAGCAGCTTCCCATGCCGCAGGATGAAAAAGATCTTTCCTCGTATTTTTCGGATGTGAAGGCGAGCCTTGGCGCGCTGATCAACCATCCGTCGCTCGTTCTTTTCGTTTTGCCGGAGGGCGTTTCCTCCGCTTCGGAGCTTGGCCGTGCCATCAAGGGATTTTTCGCCTTCTCCTTCCCATATCTTAATGTGCGTGCCGCGTCTTTGCAGGGAATTGCGCAGATCGGTCGCGTTTCCTCTATGCCGTCGCCTCTTGCGATCCGGCGCTATTTGCCGATGGAGGCGCGCCGTATTTTCTCCTATGCAATGGAGAGCGCGCAGGATTCTCCCTCGCAGATGATTGAAATGCTGAGTGCGGCGGGCGAACGCTTCCCGTACGGTGCGTGTCTTGAAGACGTTTGCTACATAACCTCTCTTGCATCCGCGGCGGCGGCAGAGGATTCTCTTTCAAGCTTTATCGAGCAAAACGTCACGGCGGGCTTCATCGGAGGAACGCTCTTTGAAGGCGGTGTTTCGATTCGCCCCTCGTTGATGGATTGCATTCTGGAAAGAAAGGCGCTTTATTTCGGACTTCAGAAGGCGTTTTCTCCCGCATTCGTTTCCGTAAAGGCAAGCGAGGGAGAGGCGAAGATCTCCTTGGCAACCGCAAATCCCATGGAGCTTCGCGTGATAACGCGATTGATGGATAACGCGAATCATTGCCTCTGCAGTTTTGAGGATACCTGTGAGAGCTCTCTCGCTCCTTTCGCTATAAAGAAAAGCTTCCCCATGGCCATCGGGCATGAGCGCGAATATTATGTCCTCGTTTCCGTCTATGCAGAGGATCAGCTTGTTTGCGAAAAAACGGGACTCTTTGTTCCGGAAAAGCATTTTCGTTTCGTTTATCCCGGCGTGAAGTGTGAGATCAAGGGAAGCGGCAGAAGCTATGAGCTTGCCATCACCGCTTCTGCCTTTGTGCGCGGCTTGCGCCTCTCCTTCTCCAAAACGGCGGCCACCTTTGAGAAAAACTATTTTGATATCGTTTCCGATACGAAAATTCTCGTCAGCGTGGAAACCGAGGAGGTAACGACCAGCCATCATCTGGAGGCACAGCTTCGCCTGCGCTCGCTTTATGATGTCGGCCGCATCTCGGAGCAGGATCTTTTGGATGAAAAGGATTTTGATATCTAAGATTTTTTATTGTAAGCAAAATACATATTAAATCAATAAAAAGAAAGGAAAACAAAATGAAAAAACTAATCGCAGAGTTCAAAAAATTCATCAAGCGCGGCAACGTGATTGATATGGCAATCGGTGTTGCGGTAGCAACCGCCTTCACGGCCATCGTCAATGCGTTCACGAAGGGTTTCGTTTCGCCCTTGATCGCGCTTCTCACGGGCGAGTCCTCGCTCGCAGAGGTTAAATGGGTGCTTCGTGACGCCAAGATGGCTGAGGATGGAGCAACTGTGCTTGAAGCTGAGGTTGCCATGACGCCGGGCCTTGTTCTTCAGGCAATCATCGACTTCCTGATCATCGCAACCGTTCTCTTCTTCGTTCTGCACATCGTGCATAAGCTTTCCGAGCGCGCAAAGAAGATCGCCGAGGAGATCCGTATCAAGACGGACGAGGAGTACGAGCAGCGCCTGGCAGATGAGAAGGCTGCCGCAGAGGCTGCAGCACTTGCTGCAAAGGAAGCCGCCGAAAAGGCTGCTGCCGAGGCCGCCGAAAAGGAGAAGGAAAACGAGAGACTTCGCTATCGCGAGATTGAACTTCTTGAAAAGATCGCAACCCTTCTTGAGAACAAATAATCTTTATATTGTAAACAAAGGTATACATAATGGGGTTTATTGAGCTACTTCTTCTGGCGATTGGACTTTCGATGGATGCTTTTGCTGTTTCGATATGCAAGGGGCTTTCGTTGAAAAAGACCGATCTTGAATCGATGGCGAAATGCGGGCTTTGGTTTGGCGGATTTCAGGCACTGATGCCCTTGATCGGCTATGCTTTGGGAAGCCTTTTTGCATCGGCTATTCAATCTGTGGATCATTGGGTTGCTTTCGGCCTGCTCGCTTTTATCGGTGCCAATATGCTGAAGGAAGCCTTCGGCGGCAAGGAGGAATGCGATTGCGACTCGAATAAAAACGCAGATTTCTCCGTGAAAACGATGTTTACGATGGCGGTTGCTACCTCGATTGATGCTATGGCTGTCGGTATTTCGCTGGCGATGGCAGGAAACGTAGATATTTGGATAGCGATCCTTCTGATCGGCGTTATAACCTGTCTGCTTTCCGCTTTAGGCGTGAAGCTCGGCGGTGTCTTTGGCGCTCGCTTTGAGAAGAAGGCGCAGATCGCGGGCGGTGTGATCCTCATCCTCCTTGGATTGAAGATCCTGCTTGAGCATCTCGGAATTTTGAATTTCTAACTTTTGAAAAGAGCCATCGCGTTTGTGCGATGGCTCTTTTTTTGTCCGCTAAACTTATGCGATTTGCGTGTGCGTACCACCCGCCTCGCGTTTTTTCAAAAAGTCGCGCAGGGTTTTCTCGATCAGATCGTGGCCTGCATCCGTGGGATGAATGCCGTCGGAGGAGATCAGCGCTTTGTAGTTGTGTGATAAGAGAAACGCGCCGCGCAGATCGATCAGCGGGCATCCTGTTTCGGCGGAAAGCTGCTCAACGAGGCGGTTGTAATGCTCCTGATAGCGGTATAGCATGGAAATGTCGCCAAGCCAGGAGAGAATATTTTCATAGGAATTGCCCTTGCTGATGGTTTGCATGTAGCGATCGGCATCGATCGGGATCATATTTGCCATGATCACCTCCGCGCCTGCCTCTCTTGCCTTCCTGATGGCGTCTTTGTAATACTGCGCAAAGGTTTCCTTTGAAATGCGAGAGGTATGGCTTTCGCTTGGTTTTTCGGAAATGGCGTGCCAATCGTGGTCGCAATCGTTGCCGCCGAATTCAAAGAGAACAACGGCGTCGCTTCCGCATTCGTCCAGCGTGCTTTCGAGGATATCCATGCCGCGCACGATGGTTGCGCCCATGCGGCTTCGGTTTTTCACCTCGTATCCGATCTCGTTCAGGCTCTCCAGCTGATACCCGGTGCAGAGCTTGTGGCGGCCCATCGCATCGGAGTAGGTGATGCCGCGAAGAATCGAATCTCCGTATATGATAAGCTTTTTCATGTGTCGTTCATCCTTTCTTTTTTTCGTTGCGCACCGCTTTCTTGGCGGTGGCTTTGTTTGATGCCGATCCAAAACCTTTTTGGAGCGGCGCTGCTTTCATGTTTATTATACGTCGTTTCTCCCCAAATGTCACCCTACCGCTTAGGAAAAGCACTCCACGCTTTTTCGTTTTTCTCTCTACCGTGATGATATGGCCGTTTCTCTCCTGCTTCTACTGATTCTACCGGTAGGAGAGAAGAAAAAACACTTGATTTTTGCTTAAAGCTGTGATATAATGGTAAAAACAGAGAAAAAAAGCGTTTTTCGCGCTCGAAAGAGCGCTTTGAAAAACTTCGCTCAGGCGGATTTTTTGTGTTGGTAGAGAATTCTACTACGCACAGTAGAATCCTTCGTTGCGAGGAAAGGACAATAAAAGTTTACATGAATGATTTGAATGAGATTTTTGCAAAAAATGTTGCCACGCTTCGCGCAGAGCGGAAAATGACGCAGGCACAGCTTGCATCGCTTCTGAATTATTCCGATAAAGCCATCTCCAAATGGGAGCGTGGCGAGGCCCTGCCGGACGTAACGGTCGTGAAGCAGATCGCCGATACCTTCGGCGTCACCGTGGATTATCTTCTGAAGCGGGATCACGCGCCGGAGGATTACCGCCCGAATTTCGTAGATCGCCAGATGCGCCTTAACCGCATGCTGATCACCGCGATCGCAACCGTGCTCGTTTGGCTGATCGCAACCTTTCTCTTCCTTGTTTTTAATGCCTTGCCGCAGGTTGAGCTCGCGTTTCCAACCTGGTTCTTCTTCGTTTACGCCGTTGTCCCCAGTTGCATCGTGCTTCTTGTCTTTAACTCCATTTGGGGCATCCGCAGCTGGAATTTTGCCATTATCTCCGTGCTGGTATGGGTCTTGCTCGCTTCGTTTTATCTTTCGATTTTGTTCATAGCAGCCATCAATCTCTGGCAGATTTTTCTGCTCGGAATCCCGGCGCAATGCATTATCATGCTTTGGTCAAGATTAAAGAATCCCCAAAAAATAAGAAAAACGAAAAAAAGCGGAAAGGAAGTCAGCCATGCCACCCATGATGCCCCCACATCGTCCGAAGTGGAATGATGGAATTGAAAAACCGAAGAAACTGCGCGACGTGCCGCGCTTCGTCTATCTTCGTATCAAAGGATTTTGCTCCCGCCTCGGATTGATCATCAGCCTCGTTTGGCGCTCTGCGCCCATTTGTCTTTGCCTGATGATGCTTTTCTGTCTTGCGGAGGGCTTTCTCCCCGTTATCGGTGCGTATATCAGCCGCGATCTTCTGAATGCGATTGCCTCTATGCTTGGAAAGGCGGTGGGGGCAGAACCCCTGCTGGCGCTTCGGCCGATTCTTTTCCTTCTCCTTTTGCAGGTATGCCATTCCTTCCTCTCTAAGGTGGTTGGCCGCGTGAATTCTGTGGTAACTGCTTTGGCGGGCGAAAAGGTTTCCAACCATATTCGCGTTTTGATTATTGAGAAGGCCAAGGAGGTGGATCTTTCCTCCTTCGATCGCCCTGAGTTTTATGAAAAGCTGGAAAATGCAAACCGCGAGGCGGGAATGCGCCCCGTTCGTATCATTGAGGCCACCTTCCGCGTGGCAAGCACGCTGATCAGCGCGATTTCCTTCGTTGCCGTTTTGTTTGCGCTCAGTCCCTTTGCGCCCCTGGTGGTTGTGATTGCGGCAATTCCGAGCGCGGTCCTCTCTTATTATTACCGACAGAGGAATTTCCATTACATCCGCTTTCATTCCAAGGAGCGCCGCGAAATGAGCTATTATTCCGGCCTGATGGTGAATAAGGATCAGGTAAAGGAAATCAAGCTTCTTGGGTTGGGAGATACTTTTATCGGAAAATATAAAACCGTTTTTGGTAAATATTTCGGCGGTCTGCGCCGATTGATCGTGCGAGAGGGCATTTCTCAGATTCTCGTCAGTCTGTTTACCACCCTGGCGCATGGCGCGCTTTTTGCATACGTTGCGTATCACGTGGTGTATTTTTCCGCAGAGATCGGCGATTATTCGCTTTATAGCGGTGCGCTTTCCTCGATCGGCGGTTATGTGACAACGCTGGTAACTACTACGGCGGCGATTTATGAGGGAACGCTGTTTATCGACAATATGATCGCCTTTATGAAGGAAGAGCCGAGGGTGATCTGCTCCTTGCCAGAGCCGCATGAAACCAAGCCCGGTGCGCATCACACGATCACCTTTGAGGACGTTTCCTTTTCTTATCCCGGCAGCAGCCGTTTGGTGCTGGAGCACCTTTCCTTTGAGCTTTCCTCCGGTGAGCGAACGGTGCTTGTCGGCCTGAACGGCGCGGGAAAAACTACCCTCGTCAAGCTTCTTACCCGCCTTTACGATCCAACAGAGGGGCGCATTCTTCTGGATGGAAAGGATATCCGCGAATATGATCCCGCAGAGTATCACCGTATGTTCGGAATTATCTTCCAGGATTTCGGAAAATATGCAGATACCGTTGCAGAAAACGTTCGTTACGGCGACGTGCACACGTCCGAAAATGAGGAACGCATGAAAAAAGCGCTCGAGGATGGCGATGCCACCTTCGTTAGCGATCTCCCTCTTGGCATGCAAACGCCGCTGACACGTATGTTTTACGAGGACGGCCTGGAGCTTTCGGGCGGTATGTGGCAGAAGCTCTCGCTTGCAAGAGCCTTTTATCGCGAGGCCGATTTTCTGATCCTCGATGAGCCCACCGCCGCGCTCGATCCCTTGGCGGAGGAGGAGGTTTTCCGCCGCTTCTATAAGCTTTCGGAGGGCAAGCTTGCCTTGTTCGTTTCGCACCGTCTTTCGGGTGCAACGCTGGCAGACCGCATTCTTGTTGTCGGAGAGGGAAGAGTTTTGGAAAACGGAACGCATGCTGAGCTGATGGAAAAGCAAGGCGCGTATTACCGCCTCTTCTCCACGCAGGCGATCCGTTACGCGGAGGGAATGGACGATGCGCGCGCCCGCGCCGAGCATCGCCCCGGCATGCCGCCTCCCATGCACGGAATGCCGCGACCTCCCATGGGGCATCACGAAATGCCGCCCATGCCTTAATTCGAATGTATCATCCACTCGCCCGTTTTCTGTGCTTTGATTCGAAAAAATTCACGGATCGGCCGAAAACGGGCATAAATCCACAAGCGTATTGTTAAAAAAATAACAATGTTGACTTTTTCTTTTTTTTATAGTATAATTCAATGCATATTGCGATTTTGGGAGGTTAAATTGGATCTTACACATGGAAAATATCTTTCGGTGGATTACGGTGACGTGCGCACCGGTCTTGCCACCTGCGATCCCTCGGGGCTGATTGCCGAGGGGCTGGAAACCGTTCGTAAGGGCGGAATGAAAAACACGGCGGTGTATGTGGCGGAGCAGGCAAAAAAGCTCGGTTGCAAAAAGATCATCGTCGGGCTTCCTAAAAATATGGATGGCTCGGAGGGGAATCGCGCCGAAACAGTTGGCGCATTTATCGAGCTTTTGCGCGCGGAAACCGACCTGCCGATCGACACGATGGATGAGAGAATGACGACGATGATCGCCTATCGCTATCTCGGTGCCTCCGAGGTGTTTGGAAAGAAGCGCAAGGATTCGGTGGATACGCTCTCCGCGCAGATCATTCTCCAGGATTACCTGGATCGGGAAAGAAAGAAGTAAAAAAGGAAGGAAAAGAAAAAATGAAAATTCGTGCATTTTTGGATCGGAAGGGCGTTTCGCTTTCTCCGAAGAAGTATTTTATTGATGCCATGAGCGCAATGGCGCTCGGCCTCTTTGCATCGCTTTTGATCGGAACGATCTTTTCAACGCTTGCAAAATATATTCCTTGGGAGGCCATCTCCCTGATGGCGACCTACGCCAATGGCGCAACGGGCGCCGTGCTTGGCATTGCCGTGGCGTATTCTCTGCAAGCGCCGCCCCTCGTGCTTTTCTCCGCGGGCGCGGTTGGCCTTTGCGGCAATGGGCTTGCAACGGTGTTTACGATCGGCGGCGTTGAAAAATCGCTTTCCGCAGGTCCTGCGGGCGCATTCCTTTGTGCGCTGATTGCCGTGGAGCTTGGTAAGCTCGTTTCCAAGGAGACCAAGGTCGATATCCTCGTCACTCCCGTTGTCACCATCGCCTCCGGCGTTCTCTTTGCGCAGCTGATCTGCCCCGCGATCTCCTTTGTTATGTATCACGTTGGTAACTTTATCAACTATTCCACAACGGTTTTGCCCTTCTTCATGGGTGTTATCCTCGCAGTTGTCGTTGGCGTTGTGTTAACGCTTCCGATCAGCTCGGCGGCGCTTTGCGCCATCTTTGGACTGACGGGGCTGGCAGGCGGCGCGGCCGTGGTTGGCTGCTGTGCGCAGATGGTTGGCTTCGCCGTGATCTCCTTCCGTGAAAACCGCGTTGGCGGCCTGATCGCGCAGGGACTCGGCACCTCGATGCTTCAGATGGGCAATATCGTGAAAAAGCCGCAGATCTGGATTCCTCCGACGTTGGCGGCCGCTTGTGTTGGCCCGGTTGCCACCTGCCTCTTCAAGTTGGAATGCACGGGTGTCAGCGCGGGTATGGGTACGTGCGGACTCGTTGGCCCGATCGGTATCATCGCGGATATGGGAATCACGGTGAATTCCGTGCTCGGCATTTTGGTAGCATGCATTGCTTTGCCCGCGATACTTTCCATCCTCTTTAATGAGATCATGCGCAAAATGGGATGGATCAAAACCGGCGATATGAAGTTGGAACTCTGATTTTCGGAATGGTGGAAAGAAAGGAAACTAAATTATGTCCCGCAATCTGACGCTTCTTTGTGATTTTTATGAATTAACGATGGCAAACGGATATTTCGAGCTCGGTAAGGGTGACGAAATTGCTTATTTCGATGTATTTTTCCGCACTCTGCCGGATGGCGGCGGCTTTGCAATTGCCGCAGGCCTTGCGCAGGTGATCGACTATATCAAGAAGCTGGAATTCACAGCAGAGGATATCGAATTCCTTCGTGAGAAGAATATGTTCTCGGAGGCTTTTCTCTCCTACCTTGCGGATTTTCGCTTCACGGGTGATATCTATGCCGTTCCCGAAGGAACGCCGATTTTCCCCGGTGAGCCTTTTATGACGGTGCGCGCCCCTTCCATCCAGGCGCAGTTTATTGAAACCTACGTGCTTCTTGCGCTGAACCATCAGTCCCTGATCGCAACCAAGGCAAACCGCGTGGTGCGTGCCGCGCAGGGAAGAGCCGTTGCCGAATTCGGTTCCCGCCGAGCGCAGGGCGCAGACGGCGCGATCCTCGGCGCAAGAGCCGCTTATATCGGCGGTGTGAATGCAACGGCCTGCACCATCACGGATAAGGAATTCGGCGTTCCGGCAACGGGAACGATGGCGCATTCCTGGGTGCAGATGTTTGATAATGAATACGATGCGTTCGTTTCCTATTGCAAGATCTATCCCCATAATGCCACTCTTCTTGTGGATACATACGACGTGCTTCGCTCCGGCGTTCCGAATGCGATCCGCGCTTTCAAGGAGGTTCTTCTTCCGCAAGGCATCACGAAGTGCGGTATCCGCCTGGATTCCGGCGATATCACCTATCTCACCAAAAAGGCAAGAAAAATGCTCGATGAGGCAGGCCTCACGGAATGCAAGATCGTTGTTTCCAACTCCCTGGATGAGAATATCATCCGCGACATCATTCTGCAGGGCGCAAAGGTGGATTCCTTCGGCGTTGGCGAGCGCCTGATCACCGCAAAATCCAATCCCGTCTTCGGTGGTGTTTATAAGCTCGTTGCGAAGGAAAAGGACGGAGAGATCATTCCTAAGATCAAGATTTCCGAAAACCCCGAGAAGATCACAAATCCGCATTTCAAGAAGGTATATCGCATTTACGATAACGAGAGCGGCATCGCCATCGCCGACCTCATGTGCGTGCATGACGAGGCCATCAATCCCGATGAGCCCCTCGAGCTTTTCGATCCCGTGGAAACCTGGAAGCGTAAGGTTTGTACGAATTACACTGCGAGAGAGCTTCTTGTTCCCATCTTCAAAAACGGCGAGTGCGTGTATGAGTCGCCAAGCCTTTCCGAGATCCGCTCCTATTGCAAGGATCAGGTTATGAAGCTTTGGGAAGAGGTGCAAAGATTCGAAAATCCGCATCGTTATTACGTGGATCTTTCCGAAAAGCTTTGGCAGATCAAGCACGATCTCCTCGGCGCAAAGAAAAATTAAAAATGGTAAAAATGCCGCAATATGCAAACAAATATGTGCATGTTGCGGCAATTTTTTGTTGCATTGCAGGCACATCCACCGACAGTAGAGCGTAATGAAAAAGCGGTAGAATTGTTCACTTTAGGTTTCTACAAAGAAAAAATATGTTTTTGTTGTGTTTTTTCTTTGTATATGGTATTCTATTTTGCAGAGGGTGCTCGTTGCACCGTCTGCGAGCCGCGCCGCGGCTTGCAAAACAATTAAAGGAGTTATTTATGAGTATTGATAAGGATAGCGTTAGAAAAATTTCCTCGCTTCGTGATCTTTTGGAGGGCGCGGTTCGCCAAGACCCTTCCCATATCGCCTTCAAGTATAAGCAGAAGGGCGAGATCAAGGAGGTAACGAATGCGGCGTTTTTGGATGAGGTGGAGGCGCTTGGCGCGCGCATTATGGAGATGGGCTACGGCAAGAGCCATATTGCCCTCGTTGGCGAAACCACGCTGCCGTGGCTTGCCTCCTTCTATGCCGTTTTGCTCGGTGCAAGCGTTCTTGTTCCCATGGATAAGGAGCTGGACGTTGACACGTTGATCTATCTGCTGAACGATAGCGACGCATCGCTTCTGATTTGCGATGAAAAGCATGCTCGCATGCTGGAGAGCCGCAGAGCGGAGCTTTCTGCCATCAAGGAGAT
>JAZQWS010000305.1:0-2286 GCA_045632465.1 Eubacteriales bacterium | reverse complement strand
CTCATCCGAACCTTCTTCGGCAAAATAACGTTGCCGCGCGCCGTGATGTGCAAAACCTTGCCTTTTCCGGCGGCAACCATCAATGCGCCGCTTTTGTTATCAATACCAAGCACCTTAACGCGCTCAAGCTTTCCGTCATCCATGCGCCGCTTGATCTGCCTTCCGCGAAGAATAAACTTCTGCGAATAGGTATCCATAAATTTTTTTGGTGTCTTTACGCTCGGATAAAGGGTGAAAAAACGCGTCAAAACCGTTCGCCCGATGATCATGGGAAGGGAAGCATTTTCGGATTCAAAAACCTTGCGGACCATATCCGTCAGCCTGGGTGGGAAATTATCATCATCCAATCGGATCGCAAAGGTAACGATCAGATATTCAAATGCGCTGAATCGGTCGAGCTTGCCCTCCAGCATCGCGCCACCAATGCGCAAGCCGTTGCAATAAACGTCGCTAACCCAGCCAATGCCAAACCGCGAGCCGGAATGCTCCTCCAGCGCGCTCGTCAGCGCAACGGCCGCCATCGGGCCGAAAAATCCTGCCTGCGATGCGAAGAGGGAAGGCCGCAAAATGCAGGAGAGAAAAACGCCTCTCTCGCTCGCGCCCTCCTTGAGCTTTGTGCCCGTGATCGGCGTTGTCGTCTGTCGATCGGCAAAAACAACGTATCGGTCGGGATATCCCGCCTCCGCATATTCCTTTGCTAAAGCCGCCGTGGAGGGAAGCGTGTCATAAGCTTCCATCTGAACAACGTTACCGTCGCTCATACGGAAGGAAAAAATATTCTTCTTTTCCATCGCTTCTTCTCCTTTCGGCAGACTTTTGCGTTTTTTGCGATCGCGTTGCGCCGTAGGGGAGGGGCTCGCTCCTCCCGTCATAGGCTTTCATTCGGGGAGCGAAGCGGCGTCCCCAAGGTTCGCCGTTGTATCAAAAATTAGTCCGCCCTGCCTTGTAGGGACCGGCGGTCTACTGCGGTTCGGTCACATCACGGCTCTGACAGCCGCACGAGGGCTGTCATTCACTACCGTGATGCCGCTTCGCTACCTCGACGGTCCGTGACGCTGCGCTCTGCGCAACGCATAACCCTCTTAGTACGCCTTGCCCCAATAAACAAGCTTCTTCGCTTCGCGGCCGCAGCAAACGCACTTGTCGCCGCATGCCTCTTCACCGAAGGGAATGCAACGGGAAGAAACGTCTGCCTCTTCCTTCAGCTTCAGCTCGCATTCCAGATCGCCGCACCACATAGCGCGGATATAGCCGCTCTTCGTGTCTGCGATCTCCTTGAGCTCGTCCATGCTGGAAACCGTCCAGGTGCGATTTTTTCTGTTCTCCAGCGCCTTCTCGTAAAGCGCGGTTGCAAGCTCTGCAAGGCCCTTCTGCGTTTCTGCAATGAGATCCGCAATGGCAACAAAGCTCTTCTGTCTGTTATCGCGGCGAACGATCACGCACTTTTCCTCTGCAAGATCGCGCGGGCCGATTTCGATGCGGAGCGGAACGCCCTTCATCTCGTATTCGCTGAACTTCCATCCGGGAGATTGATCGCTGTCATCCAGCTTCGCGCGGATGCCTGCGGCCTTCAGCGCCTCGTAAATCTTGGTAGCGCCCTCAAGAACGCCCTCCTTATGCTGCTGAACGGGGATAACAACCACCTGAATCGGAGCAACGGAAGGGGGAAGAACAAGACCGCTGTCATCGCCGTGCGTCATGATAATGCCGCCGATCATACGGGTGGAAACGCCCCAGGAGGTCTGGTAGCAGGGCTTCAGCTGGTTGTCGTTGTCCAGGAACTGAATGCCGAATGCCTTTGCGAAATCGCATCCGAAGTTGTGGGAAGTACCGCCCTGCAGTGCCTTTCCGTCGTGCATCAGCGCCTCAACGGTGTAGGTTGCCTTTGCGCCGGCAAACTTCTCCTTGTCGGTCTTGCGGCCCTTGACCACGGGCATGGCCAGCACATTCTCCAGGAAGTCGGCATAGATGTTCAGCATCTGCTGGGTCTCGAAGCGGGCTTCCTCCTCGGTGGCGTGCATGGTGTGGCCCTCCTGCCACAGGAACTCACGGTGACGCAGGAAGGGACGGGAGGTCTTTTCCCAGCGCAGCACGGAGCACCACTGGTTGTACTTCTTGGGCAGGTCACGGTGGGAGTGAATGATGGTTTTGAAGTGCTCGCAGAACAGGGTTTCGGAGGTGGGGCGAATGCAGTAACGCTCCTCCAGCTTCTCGCTGCCGCCGTAGGTGACCCATGCGCACTCGGGAGCGAAGCCCTCCACGTGATCCTTCTCCTTCTGCAGAAGG
>JAZQWS010000304.1:0-6451 GCA_045632465.1 Eubacteriales bacterium | reverse complement strand
CCCGCCTCACCCCGCTCGCCATCTCCCCTTGTAGGGACCGGCACCTCGACGTCCCGCCTTCCCTGCCGTTAAGCCCCCCCTCCGAGAGGCACATACAAAAAAGCCGCCCTCTGCGGCGGCGGAAGCGGCTCATATACAATATATTATAAAACAATTCTCTTCTTGCGGCAAAGCGGCGCATCACGCCGCGCATATACACCACCTGCAGCGCTTCAAAAAAAGCAGCGAGCGCACCGCCGCAAAAAAGCTGTGCACCCGCAAAAATCACAAAAAATGCAAACAATTGTTGTCTTAAAGCTTGTTTATATCCGTGTCAGAGATCATTTTGTAGCCCGCTTTGATCAGCGCAGACTCTGCCTTGTCATTCTCCTCAACGCGCAAAACAACGTATGCATGCTTCTCTGTGCGCGCCATGAAGGCGTAGAGATATTCAACGTTGATGCCCTCTTTATCGAGAACGCTGAGCGCTCCGGTCAGCTGGCCGGGCTCATCGCCGATCTTAACACCGACAACGTCGATCGTTTTGATAAGATAGCCGCCCTCGGAAAGCGCCGCCTCTGCCGCCTTCTCATCGTTCACGATGAGGCGGAGAATGCCGAAATCCTGCGTTTCCGCAATGGAAAGCGCGCGGAGGTTGATATTGTTTCTCGAAAGAATGTCCGTTACGGAAACAACGGAGCCCTGCTTATTCTGAATGAATACCGTTAACTGCTTGATTGCCATAATTCAATATTCCCTTCAATAAAATTTCAGTTGGATCAGATCAGCTTGCGCTTATCGATAACACGAACGGCCTTGCCCTCGCTTCTCGCGATGGACTTGGGGGGAACGAGATGCACCGTTGGATTGATGCCGAGCATCGTTTTCATTGCATTCGCAAGGGATTTCTCCATCGCCATGATCTCGCTCACTTTATCCGTGAACATCTGGGGCGTCATCTCCACGTTCACGTCGAAGGTATCGTTGTTCTTCACTCTGTCAACCACGATCTGATAGTTGGGCTCATAACCCTCCTTGAGAAGAACGGTTTCGATCTGGCTGGGGAATACGTTAACGCCGCGGATGATCATCATATCGTCGGTTCTGCCCATGGGCTTCGCCATCTTGATCAGCGTTCGGCCGCAGGAGCACTTCTTGCGGGAGAGCACGCAGATATCGCGCGTGCGGTAACGAAGAAGCGGGAATGCCTCCTTATCAAGAGAGGTGAAAACAAGCTCGCCCTTGCTTCCCTCCGGAAGAACCTCGCCCGTTTCGGGATTGATGATCTCTGCGAAGAAATGGTCCTCGTTTATGTGCATGCCCTTCTGCTCGGAGCACTCGAAGGCAACGCCGGGGCCGGAGGTCTCCGTGAGACCGTAAATATCGTAAGCCTTGATGCCGAGCGTTTTTTCAATGTTTTGGCGCATCTCCTCCGTCCAGGGCTCAGCACCGAAAATACCTGCCTTGAGCGGAATGGTATCCGGCGTGTATCCCATTTCCTTGAGGCTCTCGCCGAGATAGGCAGCGTAAGAGGGAGTGCAGCAAAGGATGGTGGCGCTGAGATCGGTCATAAACTGGATCTGGCGCTCGGTGTTACCCGAGGAAAGCGGAAGCGTCAAGCATCCAACCTTATGCGAGCCGCCGTTCAGACCGGGGCCGCCGGTGAAAAGTCCGTATCCGTATGCAACCTGGCAAACGTCCTCCTTCGTGCCGCCGACTGCGGTGATCGCGCGGGCACAGCAATCCTCCCAGAGGTTGATGTCCTTCTGCGTGTAGAAGGCAACCACGCGGCGTCCCGTCGTTCCGGAGGTGGACTGAATGCGAACGCAATCTACCAAGGGCTTCGCAAGAAGTCCGTAAGGATATGCATCGCGCAAATCCGCCTTGGAGAGGAAGGGGAGCTTATGAAGATCGTCGATCCCTTTGATATCCTCGGGCTTAACGCCCTTCTTATCCATCAGATCGCGGTAATAAGCCACGTTTTCATATACGTGCTTCACCTGCTTTACAAGCTTTTCCGATTGAAGCTTTCTCATTTCTTCAAGCGGCATCGTTTCAATTTCTTTTTGGAAGTAATTTTCTGCCATTTTGATTTTCCTTTCTCTTTGAGGATTCTACCCTTTTTTCGAAAGCGGATGGGCAAATAAACAAAAAGCCCTCTGCATTCCGAAAAGAATACAGAGGACGAGAATTTATAAATCCCGCGGTACCACCTCAGTTCGCCGCCCTCTCGCGAGCACGGCCTTATCAGGTACGAAAAATACCTTAGTTCTGTAACGGGAACACCCGTTGCATCCTACTACGGATCTCTCCGATTCAGCGCACTGCTAACAGAATGAATTCGAGAAGGAAGCCACCGTTGCCTCGCACCAACCGGCAATTCTCTCCGCGGCTCTTTCCAACCTACTGGTTTCTGCTCTTCGCATTTGATGGATGTATTATAGCACTTCTCTCGGAAGATGTCAAGCGGTTTTTGAAAAAATATTCTTCCGCTTAGCGCGTTTCCTTTTTTGATACTTTATTTTTCGCTATAGCAGGAGAAGATCTCCTCTGCTCTTTCCAGGTTCTTATCCTTCTTCTGCGTCAAGAGGCTCACAACCGGAACCACGATCGCGGAAACCGCCATCGCGCAAACGCCCATTTCGGGGGATTTTGCCGCCGCCGCGCTAAATCCGGACTGCGTGGAGATAACGAGCGTTGCGCCGCCAACGGTCAGAAGACCGCCGAGAATACCCGCCAACGCACCGAACTTTGTGATTTTCTTTGAGAAGAGACCCCAGAGGTACGGGCCGATGAAGCATCCGGAAACGATACCCCAGGAGAAGGACATCAGGCTGACAATGATCGGAATATTCTGCGTTGCGAAAATAAAGGAGCAGGCCACGAAGGCGAGGCAGAATCCTCTCGTCAGAAGCATATGCTTCTTTGCGGGGATCTCTTTTTTCAGGACGGCGGGGATCAGGTCAACCGCCACGGCAGAGGCAGAGGTCAGAACAACCGCCTGCAGGGTGGACATAGATGCAGAGAGGAGCAGGATCATGATAACGGCAAGGAGGATAATGCCAAACGTGCCGCCGCTGAGAACCTTGATCAGAACGGTGGGAATCACGGCATCGATGCCGCCCTCGGGAAGCGTGCCGCCGAGAATGAGGCGCGAGGTGCTGCCAATAAGGTATGCGCCGCAGCCGATCACGATGCAGAAGATCGTGGAAATGATCGTTCCGCGCTTAATGGCCGCAGTATCCTTGATGGCATAGAACTTGCCGATCATCTGCGGAAGTCCCCACGTGCCGAAGCTCGTCAGAAGGATATTGAAGCAAAGGAACTTGAAGGAGGAGCCTCCGAAGATGCTCGTGAGCTGCTTGCCCGTAGTGGGATTCGGATCGCCGGGGAGAGATTCAAAGGCCGAAAGATTTTCGATCAGCCCCGCAATGCCGCCAACCGAGCCATGCGAAAGAATGGCGATCACGAGGCAGATAACGCCAACGATCATGATAACACCCTGCACAAGATCCGTATAAGAGGTTGCAATATAGCCGCCCGCAACGAGGTAAACCGCCGTCAGGCATGCGATGATCAACATCCAAACCCAGGTTTCAACACCGGGGAACACCGCGCCGAACAGAGAGCCGAGGCCCTTGTAAACGGCCGCAGAATAAGGAACGAGGAACACGAAGATAATCACGGAGGAAAGAATCTTCAGCCCCTTGCATCCGTATCTCTTCTCGAAATAATCCGGCATGGTTCTTGCGTTCAGCTTCTTGGTCATTTTTCTGGTCTTGTTTGCGAACAAAAGCCAGGAAAGCAGGCATCCGAGCAATGCGTTTCCGATGCCGATCCAAACCGCGCCGATACCGATGTTCCAGCCGTGCTGGCCTGCGTAGCCAACGAAAACAACCGCCGAAAAGTAAGTTGTGCCGTATGCGAAGGCGGTTGCCCACGCGCCGATTTTTCTTCCGCCGATCAGAAATCCGTCCAGCGTTTTGGATTTTCCGTAGCTGATAAAGCCGATCAGCGCCATTGCCACCGCGTAGATACTCAGCGCAACGATCGTGTAAATTTGTGCCTGTTGCATTTTTTGCCGACTCCCGTGATTTTCCCGAGATCCCTTACAATGCCGCTATATTGCGGCGTTTTTTTCTCGGGACTCATGTTTTACGCAACCTATTATACACAAATTTTATGCATTAGTCAAGTGAATGCTTTTAATATATGCCATCGAAATTTTCGATGGTGAAAAATCCGCATATCAATATATGGTAGAAAACGCATTTTTGCCAAAAAACGAATTTTCAAAAATTGCTTGACAAACCAAAAAACCTATGTTATAATATTTTATCATAAACGCGATGATGCGGAATAGTAAGCAAAAATCTTTCCTTCCAGAGAGTTGCCGGTTGGTGCGAGGCATAGGCGGACTTTGCAGAACTCACCGTTGAGCGGTTGCCATGAAAGCTTAGAATAGTGGCAAACGGGAGCTCCCGTCACAGAGTCACGGTGTGTTAGCATCGAAAGTGCATCCAATAAGGATGAAGAAGAGTGGTACCGCGGAAACTGAAATGATCAACGTTTTCGTCTCTTTGCATCAACGAAGAGATGGGAGCGTTTTTTTGTTGATGCCGTCTTATTTCAAAATCGAAGCAAACGAAGGAGTTCAAAAAATGAGAAAAATTAACGTTGCAGACATTACCTTGAAGCAGCTTTCGGAGGATCGCGCCGTATCGCTTCTGTTCCGTGAAAAATCCGCTATCGCCGCTTGCGCAGACAAGCTTTTTACAGACTGTATCGATCTTCCCGCAGTAAAGAGCCTGCGCGAGGATTCCATCATTTATAAAACCATCGCAAAGAGCGTGCAGAATGCCGCTCTTGCCATTCCCGTTGGCTTCTCCGCCGAGGATGCGGCCGCCGCATTCGAGTGCATCAAGGAAGCCAAGGCCCCCCGCCTGCAGATCGAATTGCCCGTTTCCACCATTCAGATGGAATACACCTATCACGTAAAGCAGTCCAAGATGCTCGAAAAGATCGGCGAGCTCACCGCAGCCGCCAAGGCACTCTGCGCTGACGTTGAGTTCTCCGCATTGGATGCCACCAGAGCCGACGAAGACTTCCTCATCGAGGCCGCCAAGGAAGCCGAGGCCAAAGGCGCAACTCTCATCACCGTTTGTGACAACGCAGGCGCATCCACCCCCGCAGAAATCGCCGCTCTCGTGAAGAAGGTGAAAGCGGCCGTTTCCGTTCCCGTTTACGTGCAGGTTTCCGACCGTATCAGCATGGCCGTTGCCTCCGCATTCTCCGCAATTGCAGAGGGCGCAGACGGTATCAAGTGCGCCATGATCGGAAAAGACACACTTTTGACGGGCGAGATCTCCGATGCCATCGTCGCTTGCGGCGCGCAGATCGGCGCAGAGATCAAGCTGAATAAGACCAATATTCACGCAAGCATTGACGATATGGTGGCAAGCATCCACCACGAGGCTTACGAGGATAAGAGCTCTGTGAGCGACAAGAAGAAGATTCTCCTGGATGCCGATTCCACCCTTTCGCAGGTTGCCGATGCAGCCGCTCTGTTGGGCTACGACCTCACCGAAGAGGACGTTGGAAACGTTTCCAAGGCAATGCAGCAGGTTTGCGCAAAGAAGGGCGCCATCGGCGCCAAGGAATTTGAGGCGCTGATCGCAAGCTCCGCTATGCAGGCCCCCTCCACCTACCATTTTGAAACCTACACCACCACCAGCAGTAACGTGGCAAGCTCCATGTCGCAGGTAATTCTGAAGCGCGGCGACGAAACCGTTTGCGGCGTTTCGGGCGGTGACGGTCCTATCGATTCCGCATTCCGCGCCATCGAGCAGTGCATCGGCCACCACTACGAGCTGGACGATTTCCAGGTGCAGTCCGTTACCGAGGGTAAGGAAGCGCTTGGCTCTGCGCTCGTTAAGCTGCGCAACGGCGGCAAGCTCTATTCCGGAAACGGAACCTCGACCGATATCGTTGCCGCAAGCATCCGTGCTTACATCAACGCGCTGAACAAGATCGTTTTTGAGGAAAACTGATCGGCGACAGAATGGAGACTGATACAAAATGAAAATCGTTTTTTCAACCAAGAACGTAAGCCGTGCTTCCTTTCTTGACACCTGCCGCTATGCTTATGACTATGGATTTGAGGGATTCGAGATCTACGATGCCGTCAAAGAGCGCAGTGCACATCACGACAGCATTCTGCGCCGTGACCGCATAGCCGATGCAAAAAGAAAGCTTGTAAACAGAAATCTTTCTGTTTCTGCACTTCGTATGCCTGATAGTATTGATAGCGAAAATACAACAGGGGACTTGGTTTTAAAGTATGTAGATATGGCGTTAGCATCAGGGATTGAAAATGTAATTGTCCGCATTGATAACGAAATTTCATTTGATATTCTTGATAAAAAGCTTTCGGGTGCTATAAAGAAAGCGGAAAATTCAGACATAAACATTT
>JAZQWS010000303.1:0-6523 GCA_045632465.1 Eubacteriales bacterium | reverse complement strand
TTTATAGAAATCCTTTAGCATCACCGTGAACTTCTGCTCATTCGGATTTGCGCCGACAGAGATGGTGGCCGAAGAGGCCTCGGCGGCCTTCCAGAGACGATCCGCTTCATCAAGATTTGCCACCACGGGAATATCCGTCATAACGTTGATGTTTTTCTCCAGCGCCTTGATGCAAAAATCCGCGTGCACGTCTGCGCCCGTTTCCACGATCACAACGTCGAGCCCTGCCTTTTCAAGCATTTCATCGTAGCTCTCATAAAAAACGCAATCGGGATAAGCGGCGGCGATGGATTTATCGCACCTCCATTGCTGCTCGTAAAAATTATGGGGAAACAGATCGCACGCCGCGGCGGGGATCGCAAAATCAAATTTATCACAGGCAAGACGGAACATGCCGCGGCCGCGATGACCGAGACCGACAACACCCACACGAAGTTTTTTCATAAAAAGCTCCATTCGTTTTTTTCTTTTATTGTAGCACATCCAAAAGAATTTTTCCATATCTTTTTTCAATTATATGGATAAATTTCAAAAAATGGATTTTTTCCTTTTTTGATTGTCCTCCCCTTCTATTGACAATCGCGCACGCGTGTGATATAATTTTTCTATCTTAAGAATGCTTTCGAGGTGAACCGAAATGAATTTGATGTACGATGTTTACGAAGGCAAGGGTGCATCCGCGCTGACATACGAGGCGGCAACAACCTCCGATGCCGAGACAATGCACGAAAAGCTCTTGGAGGATGGATTTTCTCTTACGGAGGAAAACCTTCTCGGAGGCAACACCTTCTCCTTTTACAAAAAAGAAAATCTCAATAAAATAATTGCTTTTTATCCGAATGCGAAAATCATCAAGCAGATCACAGACGAAAGCCCTCTCATCCAAGGACTTTCCGACCGCACGGGAGAAAAAATCTGCCCTCCGCTTCTCTCGATGGTTGACACCTTTGACTTCGGTCTTGCATTCGTTCTTCGCCTTGAGGATGGACGCTTTATCGTTTTTGACGGAGGCTGGGAGGAGCGCGATTATGCGGAAAGGCTCATGGCACTTCTCAAAAAGCAATGCGTGACAGAGAAGATCACCATCGCCGCATGGATCATGACACATCCGCACATTGATCACTACCGTTGCTACATCTCCTTTGCAAAAAAGTTTGAAAACCAGTATGTTTTGCAAAGATTTATTTACAATTTCTTCGATGCCGACACAAAAAACGATACAATCGAGGGCGCAGAGAAGGAAGGGGCGCACATGGCGCGATTCTTTGAATGCGTTGAAAAAATCGGCGCGCCCGTTTACCGCGCGCACACCGGAGAGGTCTTTGACATCGAGGGGGCGCACTTTGAAGTTCTCTCCTCTCCCGATGATACCTTAAAGCCCAAGACCACGAATATCAACACGCTTTCTCTCGTTTTCAAGATCACCTATATGGGACAGACGATCCTTATGACGGGAGATGCAATGCTTCCCTCCTCGAAGCTTGCCGACCGTTTCGGCGCATATCTTAAATCCGACATCCTGCAGGTGCCGCACCATATGTTTGACGGCGGATGCGTTTCTTGCTATCGCTTGATCGATCCCGAAACGATCCTGATCCCCTGCGAGGACGAATACGTTTTCTCGGTGTTCTCCACCCGCGCCAACCACACAAAAGAACCCAATCTTTTCCTTCTGCGCGACATGAACGTGAAGGATTGCTACACGGGCGCGAGAGGCAATATCGTTTTGCCTCTGCCGCACAAGGCACGCGCAAACGGCAAAGAGCTTCTGCTTGCCGACCTTGAACAGGGCGATCGCAGTCTTGGTGCAAAAGATTGGTATTTTGCCGACATTACAACCGAAAACTGCACCTTCACCCTTGTGAACACCTCCTGGGAGGCGGCAAAGCTTCGCATTGACATCATTTCCGAGGTTGGCGGAGGCCCGAGCGTTCACGACTTCAAGGAGCTGACCGTTCCGAGAATCCGATATCGCGTGATCAACCTGAACGACGAGGAGGGCTATGAGCCCGAGGCGCGCGGCGGAGAGATTTCCAAGTACTTCAAGGAAGGCGAAAAATACGTGCTTCGCTTCCGTTGCTATACGCCCCTGATCGTGAAAGGCCCGAATGAGCCGATCTATCATTCTTAAAGGAAGAAAACATGACAGACGAACTGTATTTAGAGCTTACCGACAATGAATGGCCCTTGACCTACACCAATCACGACCGACCGATCGTGCGGGCAATCCTTTTCGATGACGAGGGACTTTTTCATTTCGTGCACGCCGTGCGCGACGATGATTTCGGCGGTAACACCATCATCGAGACCTCAGGCGGCGGCGTTGAGCCCGGAGAGGATCTTTTCGAGGCGATCCGCAGAGAGCTTCACGAGGAGCTTGGCGCCAAGGTGGAGATCATCGGAAAAATCGGCGTTGTCAGCGATTATTACAACCTGATCCACCGCCACAATATCAACCACTATTTTCTTTGCAAGCTGATCTCCATCGGCGAAACCGCCATGACGGAGGATGAAAAAACCATCTTTCATTTAGAGCCGCTAACGCTTCCCTACGAGGATGCCGTGGCGGAATACGAGCGATGCGCCGAAACGCGGCTCGGCCGCCTGCTTTATGCCAGAGAGATGCCGATTTTAAAAAGAGCAAAGGAAATGATGGATGCGCTTTAACTGCATAAAAAATGTGAGGATGCTTTTTCATCCTCACATTTTTTATTGCGGTTATTTTAAAATTTTTCTGAGCGTTGGAAGGAAGCCCTTGGCCATATAGAAGAAGCCCATATCGTTGGGATGGCAACCGTCCACGGAGCAATAATCCCAATCGGTATTCTGATAGAAGGACTCGCCGTCTACAAAATACACGTTTTTATCGCCTGCGGCGCGGGCCTTGGTGTAGGTTTCGATGATCACGGCGCGGCGCTCCGACTTGCTGTGGCGCGCATCCGCATTCATTGCGCGGATGGAATCCGGCGAGGATGCCATGACGATCGGAAGATCGGGGCGCCTCTCACGAATGATTTTATAAAAGCGCTCGTGCGTATCGCGCAGATGCTGAACGGAGGGTGCGTTATGATCGTAATCCATTACAAAAACGCTCATAGGAAGCGATGCAATGTATTCCGCCATCACGTCCTCGCCTCTGGCGCTTCCGGAGAAGCCGAGGTTCACGTGATCCACCAGAAGCTCGCGGGAGATCAACGCCTGGTATGCGTTTCCGGGACGGGAGGCACATCCGCCCTGCGTGATGGACGAGCCGTAGTACACGATCGGGGGAACGTCGCGGTAAGGATTATAGGCGCTGATCTTTGCGCCCTTTTCAAGACCGATATAGAGGCTCTCCACCGTGGTATAAAGCGGGAAATTGATCAGAAGCTTGCGGCTCTTTTCCTCCGCAAAGGTGTAGCTCGCGCTATAGCCCTCGTTATAATCGTAGGGCGGGAAGAAGCTGCAAACGAAGTCGTTTTCCTCGTAAAAATCAAAGCCTGCGCTTCCGATGGTGCTAAAATGCGGCATTTTTCCGATCGAGCGCACGCGGCAGGCAATGGCAACGTACTTCGAATCGGTTTCAAAGGTAACGCGGCCACCCGCGCAGTGCTCGTGCAGGCCGTATACGCCCTGGTTGGTTGCCTTGGCAACCGCATCGGGCAGACGGCAGAAGGAATCGTCCTCGTACATCAGTCCCCAAACCTTGAAGGGGGCTTCCTTTACGTCAAAATATTCCAGCTCCACGCCCTCGGGAAGTCCCTGCGGCTTCAGATTCTTATCAATATCTTCGATTCTCATCGTTTTCTCTCCTTTACAGCCCCAGAATTCTCTTCAACGTTGGCATCATGCCGATCGCCATGCGGTAAAAGCCCAGATCGTTCGGATGGCAACCGTCTACGGTGCAATAATCCGCATCGGTGGCCTGATAGAAGGACGCACCGTCGATAAAATAGAGGTTCTGATCCCCTGCGGCGCGAAGGCGCGCATAATTTTCCATAATGATCGCGCGGCGCTCGCTGAAGCTCTCAACCTTTCCGTACGAGATACGGTAGCCGATATCCGGCGCGGTGACGAACACGATGGGAAGATCGGGATTCTTCTCACGGATGATTTTATAGAAGCGCTCGTGCGTATTGCGCAGGTGATCCGCCGTGGGGGCGTTATGATCGTAATCCATTACGAAAACGCTCATAGGAAGCGATGCGATATGCTCTGCCATCGCATCCTCGCCTCTTGCACTACCCGAGAAGCCAAGATTGATATGGTCCACGGAAAGCTCGCGGGAGATCTTTGCCTGATAGGCATTTCCGGGGCGAGAGGCGCATCCGCCCTGCGTGATGGACGAGCCGTAATACACGATGGGAGGAATATCCAGATAGGGATCATAAGCTTCAAGCTTTGCACCCTTTTCAATACCGATATAAAGCTCGCTGACAGCCGTATAGAGCGGCCAGTTCAGCATAAGATTGCGCATTTTTTTATCCCCAAGCCCCGTAATCACGCGGCCGTATCCATCCTCCACAAGATAAGGCGGAAGATACGAGCCGAGGAAGGTGCGGTTATCCTCATAAAGATCAAAGCCCGAAGCACCGCAGGTTGGAAAATGCGCAAAGCGCGCCACGTTATAGGTTTTCACGCTGATGGCAACACAGCGCGAATCCGTGCGGAAGGTTACGCGGCCGCCCGCAGAATGCTCGCCGAGAAATTCAACGCCGCTATTCGATGCCTTTGCAACCGATACGGGAAGACGGCGGAAGGTATCCCCCTCGTCCATGAGTCCCCAGACCTTGAAGGGGGCTTCACGCACGCTGAAATACTCCAGCTCCACACCCTCGGGAAGGCTCGGAGGGAGAAAGTTTTTATCAATTTCTTCAATACGCATAAGAGTTTCTCCTTATGAATTTGTATGTAGATCAAAATGTGAACTCACCATGGGACAAAAGATAGCTTCCTTCGGAAAGCGTTATCACACCGTAGGTTGGGCGGCCGAAATTCGGGCGGCTGATGCTTCCCGGATTAAACAAAGTGAATGCGGCATCTCCCTCTCCGTGGTATTCCTCGGTGGGCGCGTGCGTGTGACCGAAGAGGCAGATCTTTGCGCCGCGCGAGGCGGCCAGGGCGGATAGGCGGGTATACGACCATTTCGCATCGTAAAGATGCCCATGCGTGAAAACGATGCGCACGCCCTCTAAGGTGATCTCATCCGTTTCCTCTGCCGGAGAAAGCGGCGAAAAATCGCAGTTGCCGCGCACGGCGAGCACCATACGATTCGGATTTTCGGCACGAAGCGCTTCAGCCTCCGCGAGCCCATCGCCGAGAAAGAAGATGACCTCGGCATCGGGATGCATGGCGATCACCTTTTGCATCCTTGCAAGCCCTGCGCCGTGGCTATCCGAAAAAACAAGACATTTCAGCATGGATTTTCCTTTCACAAAACATTCCGATCTCACATAGAATAAGGTTAGAAATCGAAGAACGGAGGTTTTGAAATGAAGCTAAACCAAGAAGAACTAAAGCGGCTCTCTTCCCTTTCCGATAAAAGGCTGGAAGAGGAGATCCGCCGCATGGCAGAGAGCAAGGGACTGCGGCTTCCGAGCGCATCTCCAAGCCACGAGGATCTTGAAAAGCTACGCGCGCTTTTGTCCAGCGAGAGCGGCTTTGGCCTGATGGATGCCATGCGCTACTACAATGCCTACAAGAAAAAATACGGATCAAAATGAGCACGCAAGGCGGGCAGGGCCCGGATCTTTCAAGAATCGTAAGTCTTATCCTGCAAAACCCGGATTTGATCAAGCAGATCGAGGCGCTGGCAGGACAGGAGGAAAAAAACGAGGAAGCGGATCTCGGAGCGGCGGCAGAGGTGCAAACCGAGCCGAAAACGGTTAGTGCTTCCGTTCCCATGCAGGCGCACGGCAATGACAAGCGGCAAAAGCGCGCGCAGCTGCTGACCGCTCTGCGCCCATACGTTTCCGAAAAGCGCAGCAAGACGATCGACAGCCTGCTCGGCATGGTGGATCTGATCGATCTGATGGGGAGGGGATAAGGGTGTACGCACGAAGCTACGGAGAAAGCACGCACGAGGAGGAGAGCGCAAGAGCGCTTCCCTGCGGCTATCGCGGAACGGCCTTTGAGGCCGAAGAAAGAGAGACGGCGCCTCCCTCCGAGATCTGCGAAAGCGATTGCAACAAGGAATGCGAGGAGGAAAAGCCACGCCTTTTAGAGAGCGTTTTTTCGCATCTTCCCTTCTTGGGGGAGAAGAGGAAGCCCTTCGGCGGCTTTTCGCTCGGCTCGCTTTTTTCCGAGGGAGAGGATCTTCTGCTGATCGGAATCTTTATCTTCCTTCTGCTTTCAAGAGAGAGCGATCCGCTTTGCGCGGCGGCCGTTCTCATCCTCTTTTTCTCGGATAAATTCTGAACATATTTTAAAACATGGAGAACTGGTTCGTTTCCGACAGTCCATCCAGAACGCGGTTGCGGCGAAGGATCTCCACCACGGTTTTTGAGATGCCCGTGCGACGGCGCAGATCCTCAACGGAATAGAT
>JAZQWS010000302.1:0-11155 GCA_045632465.1 Eubacteriales bacterium | reverse complement strand
TCCGAGGAGGATATCCGCCTTGCCGGCTCTGAAATCCTCTAACATACGGTCATAGGCGAGCTTTTGCCCCGTGGTGTCGGCATCCATGCGCATCACCTCCATATCGGGAAGGAAGCGAGAAAGATCGCCCTCCACGCGCTGCGTTCCGTATCCGAGGAAGGAAAGCTCCTCGCTCCCGCAGGAGGGACACACGGTTGGCGGGGGCTCGGTATGCCCACAGAGGTGGCAAAGCAGCTTATTGCCGCCCCGCCCCGCATGGTGCGTTAAGGAAACCGAACAGCGCGGGCAGCTCAGCACCTCGCCGCATTTTTTGCAGCTGATCTGACTGTGGTAGCCGCGACGATTCAGAAAGAGGATCGCCTGCTGCTCTCTGTCATATACGTTTTTAAGTGCCCCCATCAGACGGTCGCTGATCGGGGAGGTGTTTCCAAGACGAAGCTCCTCGCGCATGTCCACGATGACCGCCGTTGGCAGCTTTGCGCCACCGTAGCGCTCGCGGAGCGGCACGAGCGTGTATCTGCCGCTTTTCGCTTTGTAGAAGCTTTCAATCGCAGGGGTGGCAGAGGCCAGAAGCATCAAGGAATTGGTTTGTCCGCAACGGTAGGCCGCCACGTCTCTTGCATGATACTTCGGATCACTCTCGGATTTATAGGTATGCTCGTGCTCCTCGTCAATAACGATCATGCCGAGATTCGGAAGCGGCGCGAAGATCGCAGAGCGCGTTCCGATGACAAGATCCACCTTGCCGCCGCGGATGCGGCGAAAGGCATCCAGGCGCTCGCCCTGCGAGAGCGAGGAATGGATCACGGCCACGCGGCCGCCATAGCGCGTACAAAAGATCTGCACGGTTTGCGGCGTTAATGCGATTTCGGGCACGAGCATGATAACGCCCTTGCCCTCGTCCATCGTTTTATCGATGGCCTTCATGATCACCTGCGTTTTTCCGCTTCCCGTGATGCCGTAAAGAAGGGCGGCTCTCGGCGCATCCTCCAAAAGAAGCGCCTCGATCGTTTCATAGGCACGGCTTTGCGCATCGCTCAAACGGATGGGCTTGCGCTCGCTCCTTGCGGCAAAATGCGCGTAAGGATCGCGATACTCGTCCTCTTCTCTAAGTGCGAGAATGCCCTTTTCCACCAGGGCGGAAATATGCGCCGGGGTTACGCCCGGCTGATCGCGAAGAAGATCCCCATCTGCCTCCTCGATATCGAGAAGAAAGCGAAGCACGGTTTTCTGCCCTTCGCTTCGCAGGGACTTGCCTTCAAGAAGCGATCGCACCTCCTCACGCGTCTTTGCGAGGCGATAGATCTTGCGCATACGGATATTCGGAAGCTCGGAGAGCGCACCGGGGGGCAAAACCGTTTTCACAGCCTCGCCGAAGGTGCAGAGCGTGTGCTCCTTCAAAAACAAGCATAGCCCGAGCATTTCCTCCGAGAGAGAAAAGCGGTCATCCAAAACCGCATGCACGGGCTTAACCTTCGTATTTTCACTTGTCTCGGCAAGCTCGGTAACAACGGCGCGGCGCAGGCGATTCTGCATTCCGAAGGGCACCGTGACGAGCGAGCCGCGATGGATCAGCCCAAGAAGAGCCGAGGGATAAAGATAGTCAAAGGGGCGATCGATGGCATATGGCGCATCCAGGATATATACCTTAACAAACATCCCTCTCCCCCCTTTGACTTCTTAAAAGAATTTTATTTCTCCTCTGCGCGCGAAAGCTCGAAGCGGCCCTCAACCATCTTGCTGATCGCAATGCGAACTGCCTTCTGATCTCTGTATTCGGGATCGATCTGAGAAAAGAGCGACTTATCCGTTTCGCGGTTATCGATTCTCTTCTGCGCCTTGTTACGCATTTCCACATACTCGTCCGTTACAATACGGGCGCACTTTGCAACACCGACTACAAGCTCGTAGCGGTTGAACTCCTTTTTCGTGAGCTCATCAATCGTAGGGTACATCATAATTTCTATATCTCCATTTCGTTTTATTCTTCTTCGCTTTCCGCGTCGCTCTCCTCGGTCGACAGACGGTTTGTGATCGTTTCTGCCGCGATAGCGGAGAGGATCACGTGCTCGGAATCCGTTATGATAATCGCGCGGGTGCGGCGGCCGCAGGATACGTCGATGATGCGGTTATCGTCCTTCGCATCCGAGATCAGGCGCTTGATGGGCGCGCTATCCGGGCTGGCGATCGCAACGATACGGTTTGCGGACACCATATTACCAAAGCCAACGTTGATAAATTTCATAGCTTCCTCCGACTTTATTCGATATTCTGAATCTGCTCGCGCATCTTCTCAAGCTCGCCCTTGATATTCACAACGAGGCGGGCGATGGATGCGTTATTCGCTTTAGAGCCGATGGTATTGGTCTCTCGGTTCATCTCCTGCATAAGGAAATCAAGCTTTCTTCCCGAAGGCTCGGGCGCGGCAACGATCTGCGCAAAGGCATCAAAATGCGAGCGCAGGCGCACAAGCTCCTCGTCGATCGCGATCTTATCTGCCCAGATGGCACATTCGGTCAAAAGACGGTTTTCGTCCAGAGCGACCTCAGCCTCGCCGAGAATGGCGCGGATGCGGCTCTCAAGCTTATCACGGTAACCCACCGTGTCGGTTTTCGAGATCTCCTCGATTTGGGATACGATCGTCTTTACGCCCTCAAGCTTTGCAAGAATATCGGCGGCGATGCGCTCGCCCTCGCGGCTTCGCATCTCCACGTAGCCGGAAAGCGCCTCGTCTAACACGGGGCAAAGCCATTCCCAGGCCTTATCCAAATCCTCGGCGGCACGCTCGCGGCGGAAGATATCCGAATTTCTTGCAACGCTCATTACGGTGATATCGTCTCTGAGCTTATATTCATCCCTGAGGCGGTAAAGGCAGGCAAGGTACGAGGAAAGGAATCCCTCGTCCAGCACGGCGGCACCGTCCTCACGGCTTTTTTCCTCAACGCTGATATAGATATCCACCTTGCCGCGGAGGATACCGTTTTTCTGCACGTGGCTCTTGATCTTCTCTTCAAGGAAGAGGTAGGCACGCGGCAGCTTTACGCTTGCATCAAAAAAGCGCGAATTCACGCTTTTCAGCTCTACGGTTACGGTTCTTGCTTCTCCCTCGGCCACAGCGCGGCCAAAGGCGGTCATGCTTTTCATCACGGCCCTAATCACTCACTTTTCTTTTTTTGTTTTTTACTCAGGCGGCGGATCTCCTCCATAAAGGAATCGATATCCTGAAATTCGCGATATACGGAGGCAAAGCGGATATAGGAAACGATATCCTTATCCCTGAGCTTTGCGAGAACCATTTCGCCGATATCCTTCGAGGAAATTTCCGCCACGATCGCATTCTGAAGATCCGACTCGATCTCGCTCGCGATCTCGGCCGCATCCACGGGGCGCTTCTGGCAAGCACGCTCGATACCGAGCTTCAGCTTATGCTTATCAAAAAACTCACGCTCACCACTGCGCTTCACAACGGCGATCGGCACGGTGTCCACCACCTCATAGGTAGTAAATCTCTTGCCGCAGAATACGCATTCTCTTCTGCGCTTTATACTGGACTCATCCTCCACCGGACGCGAATCAAGAACACGGGAATCGCGATGGCCGCACGACGGGCATTTCATAGCTTTATACCTTCGAAAGATTTAGATTTCACCCCATTTTGGAGTATAATTATTCTAACACAAATATTTATAAAAGTAAAGTCTTTTGAAAAAATACGGAAAAATTTACAAACAAGATAAAAAATAGCGACCTGCGGATGAGCAGGTCGCCGAAGGTTTTTCGATTATCAGCCGTTCTTTCTCTTTTTGAAGAGGTTATCCAGCGCAGGGATGCGGATCTTGCGAAGATGCACGAAGGTCATCGGCCAAAGACCGCCCGCAAACAGAACCATGAGGAAATAGCGGATCGCGCGGCCCACGTATTCGTTTCCGAAGCAGAGGAAATTGAGCGGCGCGCGGAGAAGCTCCTTGATCAGAAGAACGATACCGAAGCCGAGAACAGCCTTGATCACCTGCACGTACCAAACCGCGCGGGTATCAAAATCCCCCGTGAATTTTTCAAGGAAGAATACGGCAACGAGGCCCATTACCGCACCGTGGAGCGTGCAGGCGTTTTTCTTTGCGCTCGCGAGATTCGCGGCATCCACGCTATCGGTGGGATGGAGAAATGCATAGCAGAGGAGCGCGACGGTCAGAGCGTAGCCAACGATCACAACGTACGGCATATAACGACGGAAGGATTCCTCGCTTCTGAAAATGGGGCTGAGGCAGAATACCAGCGCGGCGGCGATGACGAGCGAGGTCAGGACGTCAGCGGGGGTATGCACACCGAGATACATGCGCGAGAAGGCAACCAGCACAATGATCACCACAGAGGGGATCCAGATCGCCTTATGCTTTTTCTGCCCGAGAGCAAGACTTCCGAAGGTGCCTGCGACGTTTTGCGTGTGGCCCGAGGGGAAGGAATATCCCGTGGCGGCCTCGCGCGCGCTTTCCACGATGGTAAAATTCTCATCGATCACCCAAGGGCGCGGGATCTTACACATAAGCTTCAGTCCCTGGTTAATCACCGTTCCGAAGAGACCGCAAAGCAAAGTGAAATACCCCTGCTTTTTATCAATGCACCAGAAGAACACGAAGCCGAGGACGAGAAGCGTTGTTTCCCCGCCGATCTCCGTGATCAAGGAAAAGAACCAATCCAAGGCAGGATTTCGAATGGATTCGAGAAAATATAAAAACTTCATTTTCTTTCCTTCTTTCGGATTTTTTGTTCAATTTTGAAAATTATTATTTACAAAATGTGCGTTTTTTATTTCAAGCAACAATAAAAATTCCGAGCTTGCGGAAGGCTTTTGATCTTCGCGGCGAGGCTCGGAATTGATTATTTTTTATGCAAGAATCTTCTTAACGCACTCTGCGATTCTTTCGCACTTGCAGTTTGCAAAGAAGAGATCCTTGAAGTTCTTCGTGCCAAGAGCGCCGAGAACGAGCTCGCGATCAAGATTTTCAAGAATGTAGCAGATATCGGTGTGGGTTACCTTCTTAACCTCATCGAGGATCTTCTTGTTTCTCTGCTCGGGAACGGCTCTCTCTCTGGGATAGCCAAGGCCCCATTCGGAAACGAAGAGCTTCTCGAATACGTACTGAAGGTTAAGCTCACAGCCCCAGCCCCAGCCCTTTGCGAAGGGCATAGCGATTGCGTTACCGTTGTTTACCTGGGTGAACTGATATGCATCGGTGGGATCTACAACGTGGCCGCAAAGAACGCCGGGGAAGGAGTTACAAGCGAGCATTGCGCCCTCGCCCGTGCCGCAACCGGTGATAACGAGATCGCAAGCGCCGGAGTTCAGAAGAACTGCGGAAAGGATACCGATCTGCACGTAGGTCAGCTGCTCCTTATCCTCTGCGGAATACATACCGTAGTTGAACACCTCGTGACCAAGGGGCTCAACAACCTTCTTAAGAGTGTCACAGATCAGGGCATTCTTTGCTGCCTGGCTGTTTTCATTGATCAAAGCAATTTTCATTTTATTGTTTTCCTTTCGGTTTTTATAATCAAAAAATTACGGAGTCAGACGGTTCGGGCCGCGGAACAGGAACTGAACCTCCTTGATGGAAAGACCAAGGAAGAGCATGGTCAAACGGTCGATACCAATACCGAAGCCGCCGTGAGGAGGACAACCGTACTTGAAGAACTGAAGATAGAACTCAACGTCCTTTGCAAGTCCCTTCTCCTCTGCCTGCTTCAGAAGCACGTCATAGCGGTGCTCTCTCTGCGCACCCGTGGTGATCTCCACGCCGCGCCAGATCAGGTCATAGCCCTGGGGAACGCCTGCCTCGTCTCTCATATGATAGAAGGCACGCTCCTTTGCATCGTAATCGGTGATGAAGAGGAATTCATGACCGTACTTATCCTCGCAAAGCTTCTTGGTCATGCGCTCGGCATCGGTGGTCAGGTCACCCTTCATTTCATCCGGAACGGTGTAACCATAGCGCTCCTCGAGCTCCTTATAAACATCACAAAGCTTCATTCTGGGGAAAGGAAGGCTGGGAACGACAACGGGAGTGCCGAAGAGAGCCTCGATCTCCTCGCCGTGCTTTTCCTTTACCTTTTCAAGCGCATAGGCAAGAAGCTCCTCCTCCATCTTCATAACGTCCTCAAAGCTATCAATATAAGAGAACTCAAGATCGAAGCCGGTGAACTCGGTGGCATGCTTATTGGTGTAAGACTTTTCTGCGCGGAATACGGGGCCGGTTTCAAAGATGCGCTCAACGCCTGCGGCCATCGCCATCTGCTTATAGAACTGGGGAGACTGAGCAAGGTATGCCTTGGTATCAAAATACTTTACCTCAAAAACATCCGAGCCGGATTCGCTTGCCGCGCCAATGAGCTTAGGCGTGTGGATCTCGATGAAGTTGCGCTCCACAAGGAATTCACGCATAGCGGCACTCAGAGTGGTCTGAAGCTTGAGCATCAGATGGTTTACGTCACGGCGAAGGTCGATCCAGCGATAATCCATCTTTACGTCGATATCGGAATCATCCTTGATCGGAATGGCCTCTGCGAGAGAATCGATGCGCATAAAGGAGGGATACATTTCCTTGCCGCCCATCTTTACATACTCGCTGAGCACGACCTCACCCTCGAAGGTTACGACCGACTGAGGCGTAAGCTTATCGAGAAGCTCGATCATTTCAGGATGCTTCTCCTTCTCCACCGTTACCTGCAGCTTGCCGGTGATATCCTTCACTACGATGAAGGCCATCGTTTTCTTGTTGCGGAAATTCTCAACGAAGCCACTCACACGGCACACGCCGGGGGCAACGTCCTTGATATAGGTTCTTTCCATTTTTTCGTCCTTTCTGAAAAACAGAATTGCTGATAAGCAAAGATTTACATCTTATATTATAAATTAAGAAAAGGAAAAAGTCAAGAGCTATGATAAATTCTGCCGCTCGGAGATCAAAAATTTCTATATAGAGCCGCACGCGTGAATGCGTTTGACACGCAATGTTTTCTTAAACATGCGGGAAGGACTATTGATTTTTCCATTTAAACATGATATAATACGCGTTGGATGGAAAAACAAACCGGAAAGCTATCTCGGACAACGGATGATACGAATTCCGTGCTTGCTGTGATAAAATACAATCGGAGGCAATTCAATGATTCATGAAGATTTTTTGAAGCTTGGTGAATATGCTGCCGCAGGATTATATGAAGAACCGGAAAGAGGCTTATTTTATAGAAAAGCGTTGGGGCTTCGCCGCTTCTATGAAAATTGCGAGCTTGCGACTTATGGCGGCGAGCACTTATATCCCTCCGGCGTGATAGAACAAAAAATGAATATCACCCCCAATTATTTGACGGGGCTGCAGTTTGCTTCATCCGAATTCAACGAACAATCGCCGCACCTTGCTCTGAAATTGAAAGAGGAATTTTGCGCTTATCGCTCTACCGTTCCCGACGAGCATGCAGTTGCAGGTAATATGTTTACACACTCCATGCCGCATTATGAGCGGATTTTAAAGGAAGGCTTTTTGTCATACATACCGAGAATAGAGCGGATAACCGACACCGATATGCGTGAGGGGTTGCTTCACGTAATACGCGGCATAGAATGTTATGTTAAACGGTGTATAGATTATCTTATATCTGTCGGTGCAGAATCAAAGCTGATCGATGCGCTGAATAAAGTGCCGCTCCACCCTGCAAATACGGCATACGAGGCCATCGTATCCTGGAACTTTGTTATGTATCTCGATAACTGCGACAACCTCGGATGTCTTGCGCGGGGGCTTTTGCCGTTTTATAACGGCGAGGATCTGATTCCCTGGCTTGAAAATCTATACGATAATCTTGATAAGAACAACGGCTATTCCATGTCGCTCGATTCGAAATGCCCTGCGCTTACCGTTCAATGCTTAGAAGCGGCGCACGGCAAACGCCGACCGATGATCGAGCTTTTCGTTGATAAAAGCACACCCGAGCAGGTGTGGCAAGCGGCATTCAAAACGGTGAAGAGCGGGGGCGGTCAACCTGCTTTTTATAACGCAGACGCATTGCTTGGCGGATTGAAAAAGCGATTCCCGAGCATTCGTGATGAGGATCTGAAACGTTTTTGCGGCGGTGGATGCACGGAATCTATGATCGCAGGCTTATCGAACGTTGGTTCTTTGGATGCAGGTATCAATCTCCTTTTGATTCTTGAAAACACGATATATTCGAATTTATGCCGAGCAACCGAATTTGAGGAGTTTTACGAATCTTATATCAACCAAGTAGAAGCCGTGGTCAATCACGTAATGTATGAAATCAACCGTTCGAGAGAAGCACGCGCATTGTATAATCCGCTTCCGATGCGAACGCTTCTGATCGATGATTGCATCGAGAAGGGCACCGAGTTTAATAGCGGCGGCGCAAGATACGGGTGGAGCATTATAAACTTCGCGGGTCTTATCAATGTGATCGATTCCTTGCTGACCTTAAAAACGCTGGTGTTTGAGCAAAAAAAATACACGGCCGCAGAGGTCATCGAGTTTTTGAAAAACAACGATAGCCGTTTTTTGCGCGAAGCGATCGGCCTTCGAGGAAGCTTCGGAAAGGATATAAGCGAAATCAACGACTTTGCGCATAAAATCAGCAAGAGAATTTTTTCCATGACCGAGAAGGGCGAGGTCGCTTTCGGAGAAGGCTTCCTTTCTGCATCGATTCAATTTATGTCACAAGTCTATGCCGGAAAATCTATTGGCGCAACCCCTGACGGACGCTCTGCGGGAATGCCTTTATGTGATTCACTCGGTGCAATATTCGGCAAAGATACATGCGGTTCGACGGCGCTTCTGAACAGCGTTACGTCTCTTGATCTCAAAGGCGCATTAGGTGTCCCTGTCTTGAATTTTAATATCAGCCAAAAGTTCAGCGACGAGATACTGAAGGCTTTGATTTTGGGATATATGGCACAGGGCGGAATTCAACTGCAGATCACCTATGCTTCAAAAGAAGAACTGCTGGATGCATACGAGCATCCGCATCTTCACGGCAATCTCGTTGTCCGGGTTGGAGGATATTCGGAATATTTCTGCCGCCTGCCCGACGAATTAAAGAAAATGGTCATCGACAGAACCATACAAAACGATGCCCTTGCATAAAAGCATATTCAAAAAAAGTCGGACACATCGCCTGCAATGATGTGTCCGACTTTTTATTTATGATTTTACAGCAGACGGCGCGCATCCGTAATGCGCTTTATACATGCGGAGAAAGCAGGAATAGTCCGAAAATCCGCTTTGCACCGCCGCGCTCGTGATGGAGATACCCGAGGCGATCATTTCCTTTGCAACGGCGAGCCTTTTTTTGGAGATATACTGATAGACCGAGATGCCCATTTCCCTTTTGAAGGTATGCGAAAGAAGGGATTTCGAAACGTGGAAGGCGGCGGCAATCTGCTCCACGGTGATAGGCTCACGGTATTTTTCGTCCACCAAAGCAAGCGTTTCCTGCACGAGCGCGGATACGCCGATGCTTCTGCGCAGGCTTTCTCCCGCGCCGCGCTTGATTTCAAAGAGAAGATGCACGATGGAGGCCTCAAGATACAAGGTCATTTCCTCCCTCGGCATCTGCCGCTCGGCGGTCTCCAGCACGCCGCGGATGAGGCAAGAAAGCGATTCGCTCTGCGATTCGATCAAGCGGATCTCCGAGCCGAGCGATGCAAGCAGGGGCGAAAGCGCCGGCGTTTCATAAAATCCGAGGATGCACCGCGTGTAATCATTGCCCTGCACGGAGAAAAGATGAAAGGCATTTTTCGGGATGAACAGCACGTCACCGGGCGAGAGGCTTCTTTGAATCGATTTAGAGGAGAAGCGAGCGTTTCCGCCGAAGAAAAACACGAATTCGTGGTAATCGTGTATTTCCTGATCGCGCACCGAAAGCGCGGATCTTGCATATTTCAGATGGATACCGCCGTTTTCAAAATAGTGCTCAAAAAAATCCATAAAAACATCTTCCTTTGCTTTTGAAATTATTATACACCAAAAATGCAGGAATTACAATATTTTATGCAAAAATTCTTATATACAAATGTTATTTCTGCTGATATAATGATAAAAAATGAGTATATATATGAATTTATTAAGAGAAAAAATGAAGGACAGAAAAATGCTTCGCGGCACGCTGATCTCTCTCTCGGATCCCGCGATGGCGGAGATTTTTGCGAATGCGGGCTTCGACTGCGTTTGGATCGACGCGGAGCATACCTATATGAGCTACAAGGACGTGCTTTGCCATTTAAGCACGGCGCGCTCGGCGGGGATCGCAACGGTAGTTCGCGTTCCGCAAAACGATCTGACCGCGACGAAAAAGATTCTGGAGATGGGGCCGGACGGCATTATTTTCCCCATGGTTTGTTCCGCAAAAGAATGCAATGCGCTCATTGATATGACGCTTTATCCCCCAAACGGCACAAGGGGATTCGGGCCGATGCGCGCGATCGGCTATAATCCCTCAAAAAGCAAGGATTACGTGGAAAAGGAGAGCCTTTCGCTTTGCCGCTTTGTGCAGATCGAGAGCACCGCGCTGATCGACGAGCTTGACGAGGTGGCAAAAAATCCTTATATTGACGGCTTTATCTTCGGCCCGAACGATCTTTCCGGCTCTGCCGGCGAGATGCTGAACGTTTTCGGAGAAAAGACGGTTTCCGAGATTCGCCGTGCCGTTGAAATTCTGAAAAAGAACAACAAAAAGATCGGTCTTGCTTGCGGATGCCGCCCCGAGGAGATCGAATTCTGGAAGAGCCTCGGGCTGGATATGATCTTTTCCGGCGGAGATTGGAGCTTTCTTTACGCGAAGGCGACCGAAGTGCTGAAACTGCTTTGATAGGAGAAAAAATGGAGATCAAGAGAGAAAATTACACCGCGACCGTTGGCGATCCTATTCTCTACGTGGACAACAAGAGCCGAAACAGAAGCGGACATATGACGCACGCGATGGCGGAATTTGCGCCCGGAAAAATCATTGATTTCAATTCAAACTGCTCTGCGGCCATTTACGGCGGACACTCGACCTTCGGCTGGGTGGAATATCGCATTTCCGAGGATGGCGGCGAAAGCTTTTCCGAGGTAAAGGAGCTTCCCTATTCGAAGCAAGCCTTTCACGATGG
>JAZQWS010000301.1:0-10215 GCA_045632465.1 Eubacteriales bacterium | reverse complement strand
TCGCATTCTGCGCACGGAGAGCGGGCGCATCATCTTTGCGGTTGCGGATCACGTTTCGGGCACGGCAGGCCGTATGCGCCCCGGCATTATCAAAACCTATTATTCGGATGACGACGGCAGAAGCTTCCGAAAATCGCCGGGAGAGATATCCCCGCCTTATAACGATTCTCTCGGATTGGCCGAGCCCGGCATCTTCGAGCTTTCAGACGGTAGACTTTGGCTCTACGCGAGAACGGGCTACGGCTGCCAATATCAAAGCTTTTCCGAGGACGGCGGACTCACCTGGTCGGAGGCGAAGCCGAACCACAATCTCACCTCTTCCTCCTCTCCGATGATCGTTCGAAAGGCGCGCGGCTCGGCTATCGCGGTGCTGAATCCGATCCCCTGGGCGGGCACGTTTGCGATCGCGAAGGAATGGCTCCCGCATAAGGACAGAACGCCCTTCGTTCTGATCGCCGATCCCACGGGCGGCGAGGCGCTTGTCAAGCAGGATTTTTCAAAAGACCGTGTCGGTGACTTTATGCCCTACGTTCGCCATTGCTATTATCTTGAGGACGATCGCACAGAAACCTATTGCTACCCCTCGCTCATCGAGGTGGAGGGCGGCATTCTCGTTGCGTATTATTTTAGTGACGGAAGCGGCAAGGAGCTTGCTTCTGTGCGGATCAAAAAGATCCTTTGGGAGGAGCTTGAAGGGTAATCGGGCTTTGCCCGCGCAAAACGAAAACGCAAAAATCACCCGCTGTTTTTTTGGCAGCGGGTGATTTTTATATAAGGCGGGCGGCGCTTTTCGAAATGCGCGGCGCTCATTTTTTGCAAGCCGCGATAAAGTCCGTGAAAAGGGTGTGGTTGTCTTGATCAAAGCCCGAGAGCCGCTCGGGATGCCATTGGTAGGCGGCGAGGTAGGGATAGTTATCGGCCGTATAGGCCTCGATGATTCCGTCCTCTGCCTTGGCGGTGCAGGTCAAGCCCTTAGCGAGCGCCTTGACGGCCTGGTGATGGAAGCTGTTTCCCGTCATCTGCGATTTGCCGCCAATGAGAGCAGAAAGCTTGTTTTCTTTCAAAACCAAAATGTTGTGCCAGGGCTCGGTGTTGGGCGCGGTTTGGCGATGGGCGAGGCTCGTTTCATATTCGGTGTCAATATCCTGGTAGAGCGTGCCGCCCAGAAAGACGTTGATCACCTGCATGCCGCGGCAGATGGCGAGAATCGGCTTTTTCGTGCTTGTGATCTTTTCAAACATACGGGCTTCAAACGCATCGCGCAGGGGGAAGATCTTGCCGCAGGCTTCCCGGATCTGCTCGCCGTAATATTTGGGATCAACGTCTGCGCCACCCGTGAAAACAAAGCCGTCCATTGACGCGGTGTAATCTGCAAGAGTTTCTTCATTTTCGGAATAGGGCAGGATAAAGGGGATGCCGCCCGCCGCCTCGATTGCGGCGCTGTAAGAATTTTTGGCTCCCGTGTATCCTTCTTCTTTAACCTCAGCGAGCAAACCGATCCTTGGCTTCATGTGATCCTCCGAAATGCTTTTTTGTTTGCTATTGTTTACAAAAATGATTTTTTTATGCTTAATGATTCCAATATTTGCGATCCAGCGAGCGATACATGATCGCCTCGCCGATGTGAT
Organism: Eubacteriales bacterium; assembly: GCA_045632465.1. Taxonomy (GTDB): domain Bacteria; phylum Bacillota; class Clostridia; order Oscillospirales; family CAG-272; genus UBA1740. Next base: position 8,587 of record JAZQWS010000301.1, on the reverse strand, counting down.
CCGCATCGATCTTTTCTGCGCCGTCTAAGTCCGCGATGGTTCTTGCAACGCGCAGAATGCGGTCGTGTCCTCTGGCGGAGAGACCGAGCGAATCAAAGGCCTCGCGCATCAGCTCCTTTGCCTCCTCGCTCGGCACGCAATGCTTCTGCAGGATCGCGGGAGACATGGCGCTATTGAGCATGGTGGCATCGTCGCCCGCCTTTTCAAGACGCGCTCTTGTGAAGGCTCTGGCGGCGTTGACGCGCGCGCGGATCGTTTCGGAGCGCTCGCCCTTCGGCGTTTCTCCCGAAATTTCATCGTAGGAAACCGAGGGAAGCTCTATGATGATATCAATTCTGTCAAGAAGCGGGCCGCTGATGCGGTCAAGATACTTGCGCACCGAGGCAGGCGAGCAGGTGCATTTTTTGTTCGGATCGCCGTGATAGCCGCAATGGCAGGGGTTCATGGCACAAACGAGCATGAAGCGGGAAGGATAGGTGATCTTTGCCGCCGCGCGCGTGATGGTGACCTGCCCGTCCTCCAGGGGCTGGCGCAGGGATTCGGTTACCTTTTTCGGAAATTCGGGCAGCTCGTCGAGGAAAAGAACGCCGCTTCCCGCGAGGGATATTTCGCCCGGCTGTGCCTTTGCGCCGCCGCCGATCATGCCAATGGGGCTAACCGTGTGGTGCGGGGAGCGGAAGGGGCGCGTGCAGATCAGGTCGCTTTTCAGCGTTCCCATCACCGAATGCACCTTGGTTGCCGTGATGGCCTCCTCAAAGGTCATATCCGGCAGGATCGAGCCGATGCGCTTGGCAAGCATGGATTTTCCCGAGCCGGGAGGGCCGATCATCAGAACGTTGTGTCCGCCTGCGGCCGCGATCTCCAGGGCGCGCTTTGCCTTCAGCTGGCCGCGCACGTCCGAGAAATCCTCTTCGCCCAAGCGAAGGGAGAGGCGCTTCGGATCAAAGCTCGTGGGCGTTTTTTCAATGAGAGCCTTGCCGAGAAAATGGTTCACAAGCTGGCGAAAGCTTGCAACGCCAAAAACGTCAATTCCGTCTACCACGGCGGCCTCTGCCACGTTTTCGATCGGAACGTAAATTTCTTTTTTGCCTTGATCTCTTGCGCAAACGCACATGGGCAAAACGCCGTCCACGCGGCGCACCTCGCCCGTCAGCGACAATTCGCCGATCAGCATTTTGTCCGAAAAATCGAAGGCGTGCGGAATGATGCCCTGGCATTGAAGCACCGCACAGAGGATGGCGAGATCGAAGCTCGATCCCTCCTTTTTCTGATTGGCGGGCGCGAGATTCACGCAAAGATCCAGAGGCGGGAAAACGAAGCCGCTGTTTTCGCAAGCGGAGCGAACACGGTTTTTCGCTTCCTTCACGGCGGCATCCGGCAGGCCAACGAGGTCGAATGCGGGAATTCTGTCCCATGCACTGCATTCCACGGTTACCTCAAAGCCATCGATACCAAAAAGGCCTGCGCTGTATATTGTTGAAGTCATACGAGCCCTCCGAATGAATTTTTTGTTTCTATATCATATCTATTATAAGAGAAAATGTAAAAGAAATCAAGACAATATTGACAATCGGAACAAAATATTTTATAATTATCGAAGAAAAATAAAAAGAATCGCAGGAAAGCGTTGCGATGAGGAGTTTAAAAATATGGAATTTTCTCCCGAAAAAAGAAAAAGGTTGATGAAATGGCTGATCGGCATCGGTGCGGCTTGCATCGTGATCGGCCTCAGCGTAAAAAATATTGATGCGGTTGCGAATGTATGCGCTTGGTGCCTTGGCGTTGTGATGCCCCTGCTCGTCGGCTGTGCGATCGCGGTGGTGATGAACGTTCCGATGCGCTTTTTGGAGGTTTATCTTTGGAGAAAAACCAAGAAGCCTTTTCTTTGCAAGGTGCGCCGCCCCGTTGCGTTTTTGCTTTCGCTTCTTTGTGTGCTGATTGTGCTCGGCGGCGTGATATGGATCGTGATCCCCGAGCTTATATTGGCGGTCAAGATCATCGTACAAAACGCGATCGATCTGGTGCAACGGCTGAACGGTATGAGCGAGGCGGAGATTGCGGCAATGCCCTTCGGAAATCTTTTGCTTGCGGTGGACTGGAATCATATGCTCGAAACTCTGCAGGAGCGCTTGAAAAACGAGGGCGCGAACATTCTGAATACCGCCTTCGGAACGGTTGCTTCGCTTCTTGGCGGCATTATCAATTTGTTTATTTCTATCGTGTTTGCCATCCATATTTTGCTTGCCAAGGAGACCTTGAAAAAGCAGTTGAAGCGCATTTTGCACGTTTGGATCCCGAAGAAAACCGAGAAGATCATTCACGTATTTTCGATCGCCAACGTAAATTTCAGAAATTTCATATCCGGGCAGACGCTGGAGGCCGTGATCCTTGCGGTGCTGTGCCTGATCGGTATGTGGATATTCGGCTTTCCCTATGCGCCCATGATCAGCGTTTTAATCGGCGTCACGGCGCTTGTACCCGTGGTCGGCGGCTGGGTTGGCGGCGGTATCGGTGCTTTTATGATCTTAACGGATTCGCCGATGAAGGCCGTTTGGTTTTTGGTGTTCTTTATCATTTTACAGCAATTTGAGGGAAACGTTATTTATCCGAAGGTGATGGGTTCTCGCGTGAATTTACCGAGCATGTGGATCTTGGCGGCGGTTACGGTTGGCGGCGGTATCGGCGGCCCGATCGGTATGCTTCTCGGCGTTCCGCTTGTTTCCACGGCGTACGTGCTGTTTAAGGAAGAGACGGAGAAGCGCGCTCTCTCTCTTGCGAAGAGCGAGCCGAAGAAAACGGAGGAAAAGCCCGGCGAGGAAAAGGCATCTGCGGATGCAAAGACGGAGAAAAGCATCGATCCGCAGGCATAAAGATCCGAGCAACGTATATAAAAAAGTGCACACCGTTTTTCGCGGTGCGCACTTTTTGTTTGGTTTATTGCTTATTTATCAAGGCCGAGATCGTTCTTCTTGCCGAACTTGGTTGCGGATACAACCATAGCGGAAAGAGCGAAGAGGGCGATAACGTTGGGGATAACCATCAGGTTGTTGAACATATCCGTCAGCTCCCAAACGAGGTCGTTCTGGAAGATAGCGCCGAGGAATACGAATACAACCGCGATGCAACCGTAAGCCACGTAGGACTTCTTGCCGAAGAGAGAAAGGAAGTTAACCTTACCGAAGTAGTTCCAGGAAAGGATGGTGGAGAAGGCGAAGAAGAAGAGGCAGATCGCAACGAAGATCGAGCCGATGATGCCTGCAGCCTGGCTACCGCCGAATGCCATCGTGAATGCCTGCTGAGCAAGGTTTGCCTTGGTGATGCCTGCAAGACCTGCAAGATCGGCAACGGAGTAAGCAACCTTATCTGCGCCTGCGGCAAGGTAAGCCTCGTTTGCGGCGATGATCTTTCCGATTGCGCCGTCCTTAGCGTAGAGGGTGGAGATAACGATCAGAGCGGTCATGGTAAGAACCACGAAGGTGTCGATGAACACACCGATCATAGCTGCAGTACCCTGTGTGTGAGGATCCTTAACGTTTGCAAGAGCGTGTGCATGAGGCGTTGAACCCATACCTGCTTCGTTAGAGAAGAGACCTCTCTTTGCGCCCTGGGTCAGAGCCGTGTAGATAGCCGCGCCGATCGCACCGCCGGTGATGGCCTTGGGAGCGAATGCATACTCAAAGATCATGCCGATAGCGGCAGGAACGTACTGGATACGGATGCAGATGATAACGAGACCGCCGATGAGGTAGAGAGAAGCCATGACGGGAACGATCTTCTCGGTAGCAGCCGCGAGCTTCTGGGTTCCGCCGAAGAGAATGAAGCCTGCAAGAGCTGCAACGATAACGCCCATGATAATCTTAACAACCGTCATAGTGGTTTCGCCTGCGCCGCAAGCCGCGAACGCGCCTGCAACGTTTTCTGCGATGGAGTTGGACTGAACCATTGCGCCAACGAAGCCGAGAGCGATGATAGCCGCAACGGAGAAGAAGATAGCAAGGAACTTACCGAAGTTGCCCTTGAATGCTGTCTTGATGTAGTAAATGGGGCCGCCCTCAACGGTGCCGTCTGCATTCACAACCTTGGTCTTCTGCGCGAGAACCGCCTCTGCGTAGATAGTTGCCATACCGAGGAATGCGATGATCCACATCCAGAAGATCGCACCGGGACCACCGATGAGAATTGCGCCGCAAGCACCGACGATGTTACCCGTACCAACCTGTGCCGCAACCGCCGTTGCAAGCGCCTGGAAGGAGGAGAGACCGCCCTCTTGCTTACCGCCCTTGAGCTTAATGTTACCGAACACGTTCTTGAAGCCTTCCTTGAAGCAACGAACCTGCACGAACTTGGTTTTGATGGAGTAGAATACACCCACGCCGATCAGAAGGATCAGCAGAATGTAGTTGGAGAGATAAGTGTTGATTGTAGCTGCTGCATTGAGCAGAAATTCCTGAATCTTGTCCATTTTCTTTTTTTCCTTTCTTTTTTTGAAAAATAAAAAAGTCACCGACAGTATCGGTGGCTCCGGGATAAAAGATAAAATAAACAGAAAGTCGGCGGTGTTTTCTGTTTCTCTGTCCTTTTGCCTGAGAGATTCGACGGCTTTCGCTCGTCTTGCACCTTCGGCACCCATTTAAGGGATTCTCCAGAGCTCCTCGGTCAATCGGTCTCTTGCGATTCCGAAAGCCTCCTTGGAAACTGATGAACAAATTATAACACAATGTTCAGAATTTTGCAATACCTTTTTCGAAAAAAAGAGCTTCTTTTGGCGAAATCAGCAGTTTTCTCAAATTGTGAACGGATTGCTTGGTGCGTTTTGTCGATTTATCCCAGTAAAGCGGCAGAGCGGTGGCGTGAAAAAATCATCTTTCAATAAAAAACTCGCGCAGGAGGGAAATTTCAGCGAAAAAGTTTCGAAAAAAAGGATTGACAAGCGCGAAAAGGTGTGCTATACTCATTGTATCAAAGAGATAGAGGCGCACTGCACGAAGAGTATCGCACGGGAAAAAGCCGCCAAGGCTGTGCGAAAAAGGCGTGGGTGCCGAAGCGGATACTGTGGCAGGTATCTTTTGCTGGCAGCTCGGAAAAGATCCGTTCTGTTGTCGCGGGGCAACCCTCGAAGAGCTATCCGAGGCATAAAATAAAGAGAAGAAAATTCTTGAGATTATATTTTTGCGTTGGGTGGTATCTTTTGCGGAGGAGCGAGAGGCCGCCTTTTTTCGTTCTTTCGGGGAATTGGCGACACGGTGCATGAATTCTCTTTTTGAAAGTAAAGTAAATAACAATATAAAATGAGGAATATATTATGAAGAACACAGTTTTTCGCGGCGTGGCTACGGCCATTGTCACCCCTATGCTGAATAACGGAGACGTGGATTACGAGCAGTTTGGCCGCTTGATCGAGATGCAGATCGCCGCCGGCGTGGATGCGATCGTTGCCGTTGGAACTACGGGCGAGGGCTCCACTCTTTCGGACGAGGAGCACAAGGAGGCGATCCGCTTCTGCGTTGAAAAGGTAGCGGGCAGAGTTCCCGTGATTGCGGGCACCGGCTCGAATGACACCGCGTATGCAATTTCGCTGACGAAGTTTTCCTGCGAGGTTGGCGCAGATGCGATGCTTCTCGTGACTCCTTACTATAATAAGGCAACCCAGAAGGGCATGGAGGCCTCCTTCCGCGCGATCGCGGATGCTTCCACGAAGCCCTGCATTCTCTATAACGTTCCCTCGAGAACGGGATGCAACCTCCTTCCCGAAACGGTGCTGGCGCTGGCGGATCATCCGAACATCGTTGGTATTAAGGAGGCATCGGGCAATATTTCGCAGATCGCGAAGCTCGCCTCTCTCGTTGGCGATAAGCTGGATATTTACAGCGGAAACGACGATCAGATCGTTCCGATCCTTTCGCTTGGCGGCGCGGGCGTTATCTCCGTGCTTTCCAACATCATGCCTGCAGAGACCAAGAAGATCTGCACCGATTATTTTGAGGGCAGAACCGCAGAAGCGCTTTCCGCCCAGCTTCGCCTGCTCCCTCTGATCGATGCGCTCTTCTGCGAGGTGAACCCCATCCCCGCAAAGGCCGCGGTTTCCGCTATGGGCTACGGCGCAAACGTGCTTCGCCTGCCCTTAACGCCGATGGAGCCTCAGAACGAGAAGAAGCTTTTGGATCTGATGCGTGCGGAAGGACTTATTTAATAAAAGGAACACAATATGATGATACTTTTGAATGGATACCGCGGCTTCATGGGCCGCGAGGTGGCAAAGCTTTGCGAGGCGGGCTATCGCGGCGCATCGCTTGGCATCGGCGTTGACGTTTCGGCAGACGGAAGCGATGCTTTCTGCGTTGCATCTCTTGCCGAGGTGAAAAACGCGGGCGAGATCGACTGTGTGGTGGATTTCTCGCATCACAGCTGCGCGCCCGCACTGCTTGATTTCTGCGTGGAAAACGGTCTTGCCGCCGTGATTGCAACCACGGGGCATACCCCGGAGGAAAAGGCAGCCATTCTTAAGGCGGCCGAAAAGATTCCCGTATTTTATTCGGGAAATATGTCGCTCGGCATTGCGCTTCTCATTGAGCTTGCGAAAACCGCCGCAAAAACGATGCCCGAGGCAGAGATCGAGATCGTGGAGGCGCACCATAACCGCAAGCTGGATGCACCGAGCGGAACGGCGCTGATGATCGCGGATGCGATCACCTCGGTTCGCCCCGAGGCATACGCGCATTCCGGCCGCACGGGGCAGGGAAAGAGAGATCCGAAGGAGATCGGCATTCATTCTCTGCGCATGGGCAACGTGGTTGGTATTCACGAGGTGATCGTGGCAACGGAGAATCAGACCATCACCCTGAAACATGAGGCGCATAACCGCGCGCTCTTTGCCGAGGGCGCTTTGGCCGCCGCGGAATTCCTATGCGGAAAGGGCGCGGGACTTTACACGATGAACGACATCGTTGGCGAAAAATAATTTGCCGACGTCTATAATATTTGGAGAAAATTATGAAGATTGGAATTTACGGATACGGAAATCTCGGGCGCGGCGTTGAGCTTGCGATCCGAATGCACGAGGATATGGAGCTCGTTGGTATCTTCACGCGCCGCGATCCCGCCACGTTGAAAACGCTGACGGGTGCGCCCGCGTACGGCGCGGCTGAGCTTTCGCGCTTTAAGGGGCAGATCGATTGCCTCATTGTTTGCGGCGGAAGCGCAACGGATCTCCCGGAGCTGACGCCGATGCTCGCCAAGGATTTCAATCTAATTGACAGCTTTGATACGCATAAGAACATTCCTGTGCATTTTGCAAACGTGGATGCCGCCGCAAAGGCGGGCGGAAACCTTGCGCTGATCTCGGCGGGATGGGACCCCGGTCTTTTCTCGCTGGCGCGCCTGTATGCTTCTGCGATCCTGCCGAACGGAAAGGATTACACCTTCTGGGGCAGAGGCGTTAGCCAGGGGCATTCGGATGCGATCCGCCGCATCGAAGGCGTTGTGGATGCAAGACAGTACACCGTTCCGATCGAGAGCGCGATGGCTTCTGTGCGCGCGGGCGAAAATCCCGAGCTTTCCACCGGCGAAAAGCACAAAAGAGAGTGCTACGTTGTGATCGAGGAGGGCGCTGATCCTGAGAAGATCGCTGCGGCGATCAAGACGATGCCCAATTATTTTGCGGACTATGAAACCGAGGTGAATTTCGTTTCGCTTGAGGAGCTGAAAAGAGATCATGCGGGTATGCCGCATGGCGGCTCGGTGATCCGCGGCGGAAAAACGGGCATGAACGGAGAGCATTCCCACACGGTGGAGTTTTCCCTGAAGCTCGATTCCAACCCCGAGTTTACTGCGGCCGTTTTGATTGCGTATGCGCGTGCGATCGTTCGTATGCGCTCGGAGGGGAAGGTTGGCGCGATCTCCGTGTTTGACGTGCCGCCCGCCATGCTCTCGGAATATTCGCGCGAAGAGCTGCTTGCAAAAATGCTTTGATACGGAAGAAAATTATGATAGAGATACAGAACAGAGAAGATCTGATTTGCGAAAACGTTGCGCGTGATGCCGCAGGGGCTTTGACCTTTGCGGGGCAGGATCTTTCGGAGCTTGCCGAGACCTACGGAACGCCGCTTTATCTTTACGATGAGGCGCGCATCCGCTATCGCATGCGCACCTACCTTTCTGCGGTGGAGAAGGCCTTTGGCGGCCGCGGCCACGTGCAGTATGCCTCCAAGGCGGCCTCCTTCAAGCGGCTTTATGAGATCGCGGCCGAGGAGGGCATGGGCATTGACGTTGTTTCCTGCGGAGAGATCTACACCGCAATGGCGGCGGGCTTCCCCCTGGAAAGAGCGTATTTTCATTCAAACAATAAGACCGATGCCGATATTGCTTTTGCGATGGAAAACGGCGTTGGCACGATCGTTGCAGACAATGCGGAGGAGCTGTATGCGATTTCCGCAGAGGCGGAGCGCCGCGGCATTCGCCAGCGCGTTTTGCTCCGCATAACGCCCGGCATCGATCCGCATACCTATGCGGCGGTTGCCACGGGAAAGGTGGATTCCAAATTCGGCTCGGCAATCGAGACGGGACAAGCCGCCGCGATCACGGCGCTTGC
>JAZQWS010000300.1:0-1291 GCA_045632465.1 Eubacteriales bacterium | reverse complement strand
GCGATTCCGAGACGGCGTTTGCCGCCGTTCGCTTCGGCAACGTGCTCGGCTCAAACGGCTCGGTGATTCCGCTATTCCGCCGCCAGATTGAAGCGGGCGGCCCGATCACCCTGACAGATAAGCGCATCATCCGCTATTTCATGACCATTCCCGAGGCAAGCCAGCTCGTCATGCAGGCGGGCGCGATGGCGCGCAAGGGACAGCTCTTCGTCCTTGATATGGGCAAGCCCGTGCGCATTTTGGATCTTGCCGAGAACATGATCCGCCTCTCCGGCCTCGTGCCGTACCGCGATATTGATATCGTGGAAACCGGTCTCCGCCCGGGAGAAAAGCTCTACGAGGAGCTTCTCATCAAAACCGAAACGCTGGATAAAACCGAAAATAATATGATCTTCATCGAGAAGGACACGCCCCTCACCCGCGAAGAGGTGGAGGAAAAGCTGGATATTCTCCGCACCGTTGTCGCGGAGCATAACGGAGAGATTGCCGCCGAGGCTGTCACCGAGGCGATGAAGCAGGTGGTTCCCACGTTCAGAGATCCGAGCGCCGTGAATAAAACGGCGGCCAAGGCCAGCGAAATGCGCTTGGTCAAGGAAGATGGATAATTTTTCGCAAAGCGGGTGCATCATGCGGTGCGCTCGCTTTATTATTTTAAGGAAAACGCGCGTTTTTTAGGTCGGAGAAGCGGGCTTTGTGTATGTTGCATATAAAAGCGTTTGTAAAATCGTCTTTTTTGCCTATGGAAAAATAGAAAAGGTTGTGTTATAATATAGGTATAAAAATATAAGATGCCATAGGTATCTTTGTTTTGCTTCCCCTGTTAGTCAAAAAAGTTTTATATACATAGGAGACATTGTATGAAAAAACTGCAAAAAATCTTGATCATGACCGTTTTGGTCGCCATGATGGTGGGCCTCGGTGCAATCGTATCCTCCGCCGCGGTAACGGTGGAGCCTGCGAAGTTGCTTGCTTCGTTTGACGGATCGCAAAGCGCAACCATAGATTCGCGCGGCGCGATGAGTGTTGCTACTAAGAGCACGAACAAGTATTACGACATCGACTTCACCACATCGGGTGCGAACGCAAACTTCAGCACCGTGAGCGGTAACTATGCGTTCCTCGGAAAAGGCGATTATATCGTTATGGAGTTTGACTTCATGGCCGAGGATTGGACGAAGGTGAAGAACATCCTCATCGGATGGAACTCCCGTAACTCCACCGGCGGCGCGCTCAACGATATGCATTTTACCAAGTCGGAGGCCAAGCGGTCTTAGGAAGACAAATGTATGAA
>JAZQWS010000299.1:0-16858 GCA_045632465.1 Eubacteriales bacterium | reverse complement strand
GTGAACCTGTTTGTAATCGGAAACGGACAGTATATGTTCGAGGGCAACGTTGATATTATCAATAACTCCTACATTGCTTCTGTAGCGGAAGCAAACTGCTTTGTTTACTATGCAAACGTATACGTTGCGGCCGGCTCTAAGATTCAGGGTGTCATTGATGATATTCGTGGCGGTACGTTGACGATCGACGGTGGCAGAACCGACGGTGCGTTCAACACCGAGGCAGATTTCCGTGATGCACTTCTGATTGTTAACTGGACCGACAGCAAGCTCGTTCTTGAGAACGGTGCATACGTGCTTCTCAATGCTTCGAATGAGGTTGGCAGACTCACCGTTAACGGCAAGGTTACTCTGAATGACTCCAAGCTTGAGGCTTATCAGTCTATCACTCTGAATGCAGGCGCAACGATCTGCGGTGACATCGACAGCTTTATCAAGACCGGTGTTCTTTCCGGTGCGGGCAAGATCGTTATTGATGTTGCAGGCTTCAATGGTGATGCTGTAACTCTGATCGAGGCCAATATGTCCGGCTTCACCGGCACGATCGAGCTTGTAAACAACGACAATTACGCAGTTTACGCGATCACGGATGAAGGTCTTGTGATTTCCAAGCTTACCCTTTCCGGATCGGGAACGGAAGAAGATCCCTTCATGATCAACAACGTAACTGATCTTGAGCTCTTCAAGGCGAGCGTGAACGCAGGCGAGACGATCTACAACGCTCCCGGCGTTTGGGTTGCACTTGGTGCAGACATCGACCTCGCAGGCATTATCTGGACTGAGGGTATCGGTGATGGACACGAGTGGTCCTTCGACGGCAACTTCGACGGTAAGAACCACACCATCAAGAATCTTACCGTTACGCCTTACGCAGATTCGAGTGATTACCTTTGTGGCGGTCTGTTCGGCTACATCTACGGCGGTGTGGTTATCAGAAACCTCACTCTTGAAAACGTTACTATTGCGACCGAGGATGCAGGATCCAACGTTGGTGCTCTCGTTGGCTTTGCAAACAACAAGGACGGCAAGGCACAGATCTCTAACATCACCGTTAAGGGACTCATCAAGATTGATGCTCCCAATGCATACGGCGTTGGCGCGATCATTGGTTACAGCTATCGTCCGATGGGCTCGATCATTGATTGCTCCGTGATTGGCGACGAAGGCTCTTACATTCATGGTTGGAGCTTTGTTGGCGGTATCATCGGTTATAGCTATAACAGTGCTCTGATTGAAAATTGCTCTGTAGAGAACATTGCAATCACTGCTACTCGCTACTATGCGGGCGGTATCGCAGGTCTTGCTCTTGGCGGCAACGTAATTAAGAATTGCACGACCGATAACGTAACCGTTAGCGCAGAGAAGTGCGTAGGCTCTGTTGTGGGTGCTCTGGGCGAAAATACCGTAACCATTATCGGTGGCAATGCTACTGAGCCCGCAGTTGGCGGCACTTATGATACGTTCGCGGCTATCCAGGCTAAGGTTGGTGACATGTATTACGCAACCTTCGCGGCAGCTTATGCGGCAGCACAGAGCGGTGACGTGATCACGCTTCTTGTAGACCTTGAGTTCTCCGCATGCATCGAAATTGATAAGTCCATCACCATCAACGGTAACGGACATAAGATCATTTCCTCCGCAACCCGCGTATTCCGCGTAACCGCAAGCAACGTTGTTGTAACTCTCAATGACGTGAACATGGTTTCCAGCGTTGTTATGCAGTATCCGAACGATATCAGAGGTATCAGCATTGATCCTTCTCTTGCAAACGTTGCGCTTACGCTCAACAATTGCTCCGTTGACTTCACGGATGCTTCCGCTTGCGACTGGGCATACGCTGTGAATATTTCCGGCAACGGAACCGGTCACGTTTTGACCGTAAACGGCGGCTCTTACGAGGGTGCAAACGTTATTAACGTTCATGGCGCTAACAACAACGTTATCGTTAAGAACGCAACGCTGACCTCCTTGTATCCGAAACATGATGTTTATTACGGCGCAGGTATCTGGGTTCTTCAGAAACAGGGCTCTTCCGTTGTTGCAGAGGGTAACACCTTCAATGGTAGCAACGCGATTGCCTTCAACCTTGGAACCGGAACGGCTCTGACCGAGAGCAATAACACGAACAACATGACGCGTGTGGTTGCAAAGATCGGCGGCGTATATTACACCTCTCTCGCAGAGGCTCTTGCAGAAGCGGCAAAGACCGATGATCTTACTGTAATCGAGCTTGTTGCAGGCGAGCTGGAGCTTGGTCGCGTTAAGTTCCCCGCAACGCTTAAGAACGTTATCATCAAGGGCGCAGAGGGCAAGCAGACGATCGTTAAGAACTCTCTCTTCTACTCTGCAGACGGAAATTCTGTGGTTTATGAGGGCATCACCTTTGACGGCATTGTATTCGACAATACCCAGATCGTATTCACCGGCGCAAGAAACGGCGAGGTTATCTACAAGGATTGGACGATCACGAATTGCGAGTTCAAGAACATTGTAAGCACGTCTAACGCCGCAGTGCACTTCAACCTTGCATCTGACGAAACGATTGAGAACTTTACCTTTACGAACAACGTGATCAACGGCGTTACTGGCGGCAGCGTTTCCGGTCTGCGTCTCAACTATGTATCGGGCAACGTTACGATCACCGGCAACAATATTTCCAACGTTGCATGGAACGCAATTCAGATCGTTAATAGCCAGGTTGATACGTTTGTGGTTGAGAACAATACGCTCGCATCCGAAAATTCGAGCATTCTCAATATTTACAATGTGACAACCGATGATATCACGATCAAGAATAACAAGTTTATGGTTCAGGAAGGTCAGCGTGCGATCGCAAATCTTGCATCGGCAGACGTTTCCGAGAACTATTGGGGCGGTAATGCTCCTGCGAGCCTGCCCGAGGGCGTAACTGCAAATAGCTACTACGCTGATGAGGCTATGACTCAGCTGATCGAGGCTGTGGCTATGATTGGCGACAAGGTATACTACAGCCTTGCAGACGCACTGAATGCGGCTGTTGCAGGCGATATCGTGAAGCTTGTGGCTGATGCAACCTACGACGGCATCCTGATGCTCAAGGGCATCACGCTGGATCTTGACGGCAAGACGCTCGCGGCAGACGGCGTGATCGCGCTGAAGAGCGCAAGCATCGTTGACACCAACGAGACGGCGAAGGGACTTCTGAAGGTAGCAGACAAGGATATGTTCGTAATGTCCAAGGCTGATTATCCGATGCTTCCCGTATGGAACGAGGATGGAAACGGCTTCTTCTTCGTGAACGTGAAGGCGCAGGCTCAGCTTGAGGCAAAGGGCGACGATAGCTTCAAGGTGATTTACAGACCTTCTATCAGCGGCGCAGATATCGTTAACAAGGATATCTTCGGTGACGGTGCTCTCGATAACGATCTCGTTATGAAGATCAATATCCTTTGCATCAAGGAAGGTGCAGTTGCTGAGACACTCGGCTTCGTTCTTTCCGATGAGCTGATCGCAGAGATCTATTCCGCAGAGACCAACAAGGCTGTTCATCTCACGATCTTCGGCGCAACCGATATGTTCGATGCATATCAGATCGAGTTTGTGATCGAATCGGCTTCCGGAATTTCCTTCTCGGAGATCTTTGCTGATGTGTTCACTCCCGTGTCTGAATAAAAGGAGACAGAATGAAAAAGAATTACTTGAAACCCGATGCGGAATTTATCGCCTTCTATTCCGATGAGGATATTGCCAAGGTTCTCCCTTTGGAGAATTATGCAAATGAGGGCTCGGGCGGCGTTCTTGGCGGTAGCGTAGAATCCGGCGATGCTCCCGAGGATTGGGACTAAAATGCTCTGCAAAATTGCAGATTTAATCGTTGAAATTCCCGCGACGGAGGGCTTTGCCCTCCGCCTCGGGAGCTATGAAACGAAGGAAAAAAAGGCGCCCGATATCGTGATCCGCGAGGATATGTATGCTCCGTGGGAGCAGAGCGGACCTCAAAGCATGGAGGACCATGCTTATATGGAATCGGGCTGGAAGTTTTACGTTCGGCTATTAAAATTCGGCGGCATGATGCTTCATGCATCTGCCGTCGCGCTGAACGGAAAGGCATATCTTTTCTCAGGTCCTTCGGGAATGGGAAAATCAACGCACACAAGGCTTTGGGAGCAATGCTTTCCTGAGGCAAGAATTTTTAACGACGATAAACCCGCGCTTCGCTTTGTTGACGGCGCGTGGTTTGCTTACGGAACGCCATGGGCGGGTAAGCACGGTATCAATATCAATCTGAAAGCTCCTCTTGGCGGCATATGCTTTTTGCGCAGAGGAGAGAAGAATTCGATTCGCAGGCTCGGAGGCCTTGAGGCGGCAACTGCCTTGATCTCGCAAACGATGCGCCGCTTTACTGATGCCGCGCCCCTGGATGCGATGCTGGATCTTGTGAATCGGCTGGTCGAGGACGTTCCTGTCTTTGAGCTGACCGCAACGCCGGATCCCGAGGCGGCAAGGCTGAGCTATGAAACAATGCGAGAGGTGTGAGATATGAAAATCAAAGAGAATTTTAATCTTCGCAAGATCGCGGGTACGTGGGCCGTTTTGCCTACGGGCGCTTCCTCCGTGGATTTCACGGGCGTTTTAACGCTGAATGAATCCGGCTGTATGCTCTGGAATCTTCTGAAAGAGGGATGCTCGCGCGAGGATCTGGCAAAGGCGCTCACCGAGGAATACGAGGTGACCTTTGAAGAGGCACGCGCGGACATTGATGCGTTTATCGAAAAGCTTGAAAAGGCGAATTGCATTGATCTTTGATCGGCGATCCGCCCCCTGAATTTGAAAATAAGAAATGAAGAATTTTATGAATATAAAGAAATTGGTTTCGATCCTTTTTCTTCTGCTTGCGCTTTCTCTGGCGCTTTCCTCCTGTAATTTTTCAGGCATAGGCACATCCTCGGGAGGCGGAGATGGCAGCGGCGAAACGCCCGATGGGCAACCTGAGACGCCGCCCGAAGAGGATACGATGACCTACGAGGAATACATCAACATGACGGCCGACGAGCAGGAGGCTTTCATTTATAGCTTTGAGGATATTTCGGATTTCTTCCTTTGGCACACGGAGGCCAAGGCGAAATACGATGAGGAGCACAAGGTGCCTGAAATTGACGGCGATATCGATCTCGGCGATCTGCTTGGTCCCAAAGAGTGATTTCGTACTATGAAAAAATGTAAAGAGCAGAGAGCTCGGCCGCAGGCGCAAGCGATCGGAACCGATGAGATGATGCCCATTTTGCGCGAAAGCATTGCGGCGGGCGGCTCGGTAACCATTCCGGTGCGCGGCGTTAGCATGCTTCCGATTCTCAAGGAAGGGCGCGACAGCGTGATTCTTTCTCCGATCGAAAAGGAACTGCGAAAGCGGGATATCGTACTTTATCAAAGAGCGGACGGCAGCTATATTTTGCATCGCATTGCGCAGATTGGCGAGAGCTATACCTGTATCGGAGATGCGCAGTTCGTTTTTGAAAAGGGAATTGCGCCCTCGCAGATGATCGCGGTTGTGACGGCGATCCGCAGAGGAGCGCGCGAAATTCGGGTAACCAATCCAATGTATCGGTTATGCTCTGCGCTTTGGGGCGCATCCCGACCTTTGCGCTATTTCGCAAAACGGGGGAAGCGCAAGCTTTGCAGAATGCTCGGTATAAAAAAGTAAGACTGTGAGGGAAGTTTTTTTGGAAAAGGAACGTTTGCTTTCGCTTGGCGCGAGCGTGGCTTGTCTCGCACGTGCCGCCCTTCATGAAACGCCGATTCGCAAAGAAGAGCTTCTCAAAATGGATTTTTGCGGCATTCAGAAAATGGCCGGATATCATTCTATGGATGCCATCGTCTATCTCTCACTAAAGGAAGCCGCTGAAACATCAGATGGTGAAATACTTGAGAAAATAGACACAAATGTTTACAAAAAACTTGAAAACGCCTATCGCAATTCGGTCAGGCGGCTGATCGCCTTTGATTGCGAACGTGAGGAGATCCTCTCTTTTTTCAAAGAAAAGGGAGCTTGGTATCTTTGCCTCAAGGGAATCGTTTTGCAGGAGTATTATCCAAAGCTTGGCATGCGCCAGATGGCGGATAACGATATTCTTTTCAATAAAAAATATGCCGCGGCGCTTCGCGCCTTCA
Organism: Eubacteriales bacterium; assembly: GCA_045632465.1. Classification (GTDB taxonomy): domain Bacteria; phylum Bacillota; class Clostridia; order Oscillospirales; family CAG-272; genus UBA1740. The sequence goes on along the minus strand of JAZQWS010000299.1, from coordinate 10,711 downwards.
TGCGGTCGCGCGGATATAAAGCCCTTTCTTACGGCAAGGGATGCCACGATATGTACGGCAAGGGGGATCTCATTTTTGAGCTTCACCGCTCCCTGCTTCCCGAAAAAAAGACGAATGCCGCCATGATCGTCGCCCTGCGCGAGATTCTGGAGCAAACGGCGCGAAGCGCCTCCTCCCTTGAGCGGCGCTTTTCCAAGGAAAATTTTTATATCTACTTTATCCTTCATACGCACAAGCATTTTGAGATCGCGGGTTGCGGATTGCGCTCGTTGATGGACATATACGTTTATACGAAAAAGCATGCGTCCGATCTGGATTTTGCTTATATTGATGCCTTTTTCTCTCATATCGGTCTTTCGGATTTTGAGAAAAGGCTTCGCTCGCTGGCACATAGATTGTTTGAAAAAAGCGACGAGGGCGCGGATGCAATGCTTTCCGCTCTTTCGGTGCAGGAGCGCGAGCTCTTGTTGTTTTTCTCCGGCTCAGGCACGTTTGGAACCGCGCAAACGCATATGAAAAACGATCTTTTGCGGCTTTCGAAAAACGAGGATATCACTGCGCGCACGAAATTCAAATATCTTTTTGAGCGCGTTTTCCCTCCGTTTTCTTACTACAAGGCGGCGCATCCGCGCCTTTACAAATGGATCATTTCCATCCCGTTTCTGTGGGCCTTTCGCCTTCTCGGCGCGATCCCCAAGCGTGCGCGTATTGCGCGCGAGCTTGCCAATTTAAGGAATGCGGGAGAGATAGATAAAAATAAGGAGTGACGTATGTCAAATAAAACGGAAAGAGAGCAGGAGTTTTTCATTGATAACAAGCATCTTCTGATGTCGCTTTTGAAAAAATCCTGGCTGATCTTGATCTGCGGCGTGATGCTCGGCACGTTTGCGTTTTTCTACAACAGCTTTTTCGTAACGCCGAAGTATTCCTCCAGCGTTATGCTGTACGTAAATAACAAATCGTCGCTCTCACTTGGCGGCAGTATTTCCGGCAGCATTTCCGCGGCCGACCTGAGTGCATCCCAGAGCCTGATCGATACCTATATGGGTATCCTGATGAACCGCACAACGATGGAGGAGGTTGCCGAGAAGGCGGGCGTTGATTACAGCCATCAGAAGCTGATGCGCATGGTTTCCGCCAACAAGCTGGAGGGAACAGAGCTCTTTTACGTAACCGTTACGGGCGAGGATCCTTACGAGGCGGCGCATATTGCGAATTGCATCTCGGAGGTTCTCTCGGATCGAATTGAGGAGATCATTGACGGAAGCTCTCTGCGCCTGGTTGATAAGGCTGTTCCGAATCTTTTGAAGGTTTCGCCCAATATCGCGGGCGAGGTGTTCAAATATTTCCTGATCGGATGCTTCCTTGCGGGCATCATCATTGCGATCTTCGTTATTCTGGACGACACGATCCGCAGCGAGGATTACGTTTCGAAAACGTACGATCTTCCGATCCTTTCGATTATTCCCACGCTTGGAGAAGGCACGTCTGCCGCGCGCGGCGATGCTGTGGCAGAAAGGAGAAATTCGTAATGCTTTTTGATTTGTTCAAACGAAAGAAAACGGAGACATTTGATCCCTCCGTGCTTCTTTGCAATCACGCAACGTTTTTTTCCGCCGAGGCTTATAAGCTTCTTCGAACCAATCTGATGTTCACTCTGCCGGATGAAGGCAAATGCCGCATTTTCGGCGTTAGCAGCGCATCGCGCGGCGAGGGTAAATCTACTACGTCGATCAATCTGGCGCACGTGATCGCCGAATCCGGAAAGCGCGTGCTTCTGATCGATGCGGATCTGCGACTTCCCTCTGTTTCCAAAAAACTCAGCATTCCCTCCGCGCCCGGACTTTCCGAGGCTCTCATGACCGCAGAGCCGGATCTTTCCTCGATCGTCAGAATCGAAAGAGGCGGCTGGGACGTGTTGCCTGCGGGATGCATCCCGCCCAATCCCTCCGAGCTTCTCGGCTCGGCGCAGATGGCAGCCTTCCTTCAGTGCCTTAGTGAAAATTACGATTTCATTATCTTGGATCTGCCGCCCATCACGATTGTTTCGGATGCGCTGGCGTTGGCACGCGTTGTGAGTGGTATCGTTCTTGTTGTTCGCAATAATTATTCCAAGCGCCGCGAGCTGCATCTGGCGATCAAGTCGCTGGAGCTTGCCAGCATGAAGGTGCTCGGCGTTGTTATCAACGGGAAAACAAATTCGCTGTCCTCCGGCTTGAAATACAATAAGTATGCGCACGAGGGATATTACGGAAGCAACTATTTCACGGGCGCCGATACGTCTGCGGAGAAGAGCGAATGATAGATCTGCACGCGCATTTGCTTCCCTCGGCGGACGATGGAAGCGCAAATATAGAGGAAAGCCTGAAGCTTCTTGAAATGCTCACCGCGCAAGGGGTTTCGCAGGTTTTTGCAACGCCGCATTTTTATGCCGATAAGGATTCGCCCGAAGCGTTCTTCGCGCGGCGCGACCGCGCGTATGCGGAGCTTCTTTCGGCGCGTCCCAACCATCTTGCAAGTGTGGCGGTGGGCGCGGAGGTTGCCTATTTTCAGGGCATCAGCCGCATGAGTGCGCTTTCGGATATGCGCCTTGGCACATCGAAGCTTCTGCTGATTGAAATGCCGATCGAGCGCTGGAGCGATTACACTGTGCAGGAAATGATCGAGCTTTCCTGCTCGGGCGAGATTCGCCCCATCATCGCTCATATCGAGCGGTGCTTGCCGTATCAGCCCTTGCGCGTTCGGAAAACGCTTCTGGAAAGAGGCGTCGTCATGCAGGCAAATGCATCGTTTTTTATCCGGCCGAAAACGGCGCGCCTCGCGCTGAAGCTTTGGAAGCGCGGCGCGATACACGCGATTGCATCTGATTGCCACAACGTTCATACAAGGCCGCCGCGCATGCGGGAGGCTATGGATGCCGTTTCCGCGCGCTTTGGCGAGGAGGCGATCGATTCCATGCGCGCCTTCCTTCGGGAAATAACGGCGTAAGCGTTTTCTCGTATTCTAATGGTTCAAATTAAAAATAATAATATATTCAAATTTTCGCGGGGAAACCGCAAAATGAAAGGGGAATTTGAAATGAAAAAAATTCTGATGCTTATCTCTATGGCGCTTATGATGCTGTCCGTTGGTGTAACAGCCTTTGCCGCAAGCGGATCGTTTGCCTCCAGCCCTTCGGCCAACCGAGCACCTACCTTGGTTGAGTTTGAAAACGCATCCGAGGACTGCACGGCAACCGTTGTGATCTATGCGTATGCCGACCGTGATAGCTTGGACGCAGAAACGAAGGCAAAGCTTGAGGCTGCATATGCAACCGTTTCTTCCGCAAAGGATCTTGGTGAGCTTGGTTACAGCGTGAAGGCTCTGGCAAACAGCCTGGATCTGACCACCGATCAGCTTTACATTAGCGATCTTTTTGATATCTCTTGCGAAAATTGTGCAGATCACGATAAGCATGAGAGCTTCACCATCACCGTTTCGCCCTCTTCCGTTGTGAATTACGCAGGATTTCTGCATTATGACAACGGCGAGTGGAAGCTTCTTGAGAGCACTGTGACCAAGGATGGAAAGATCACCTTCACCGTGGATGATTTCTCTCCCTTCGCCATTGTTGTGCACGACGGTAGCATGGAGGAGCCGGCTCCCGCTAAGGATCCCGATATGACGCTTAAGGTGATGGCGGCTGCAATCGTTGGTCTCTCCGTGATTGGAATCGCGATCGTTGCCGGCAAGATTCGCGAAGGCTGATAGCTTTTTGCATTCTTTTGTAGCTTTATGGTAGACATCCATAATAAAAAAACAATTCAAATTTGCATTCTGATATTCCTGGTTTCCGTCGTTATCGTTGGGCTTCTGCTTCTCGTTTTATGGGAGCGGGATCATTCGGAGTTTCATTCGGATTCCGAGTTTGAAATGGTCAACACGATCGAGTATGAAGGGAAGAGATATTCGCTTCGCGGCGATGTGGAAACGCTTCTGATCGTGGGCGTGGATAAATTTGATGCCTCGATCACAGCGGATTCTTATAACAACGATAAGTGCGCGGATTTTCTCGTTCTTTTGGTGATCGATCGCAAGGCCAAGTCGTATAGCACCGTTTATTTGAATCGCGATACGATCACGGATGTGAGCGTTCTCGGCGTTGGCGGGCAGAAGGTTGCAACCGTGAAGGAGCAGCTCTCGCTGGCGCATACCTATGGAACGGGGCGCGAGGATAGCGCGAGAAACACCGCAAGGGCGGTTTCTGCTATTTTCGGCGGTCTTCGCATTGATCGGTACATAACGCTCACGATGGATGCGGTCGCAGTTCTGAATGATAGCGTTGGCGGCGTAACGCTGACGATGGCGGAGGATCTGACGGTCGTGGATCCGAGCTTTGTTGAAGGAAGCGCCGTCACGCTGACGGGAGAGCAGGCCCTGCGCTTTGTGCGCGCCAGGGGCGGCCTGGAGGATTCCTCTAATGCAAAGCGCATGGAGCGGCAAAAGCAGTATCTGGATGCTCTGTATGCGCAGCTTTTGGCGCATCTCGGCGCGGAAAAAACGTTTTCCACAAGTGTGATCAAGGACCTTTCCCGATACATGGTAACAAATTGCTCCTCCGGCGAGCTGGAGCGAATGATGGATTCCATTGAAAAGATCGAAATGGGAGAGTCTTACTCCATGACGGGCGATTATACGATCGGAAAATATGCGGAATTTTATCCGCACGAGTCTTCTGTAAAACATATACTTATCAGTCTTTTCTACAAATAAAAAACCTGCGAATTGATTAAATTCGCAGATTTTTTATTAATGAATGAAGCCGCTTCTTTTTAAAAAACAAATTGAAAAAGAAGCAAAAATGCAATAAAATGCAAAGTATAATTTGCAAAATATGGGTTTTTGAAATAAAAAACTGTCGCTTTAAAAAGGTTTTTTGAAAAATGAAGATTGAAAACAACGTGTTAAAACATTATTTAAGAAATGTGTATTTTATCACGGGAACGGCGTATGCCGGGAAAAGCACGGCGGCGCGCATGCTGGCCGAGCGATACGGCATGCTCCTTTGCGGCGAGAATTATCATATGGAAGTTTCCGAGCAGGTGGCAACGCCCCAAACCCATCCCGATCTTTGCTACAATCGCTCGCTCACGGATTGGAGAGATTTTGTGAAGCGCTCGCCGGAGGAATACGAGCGCTGGATCTATGCCGTTGGCCGCGAGGCGGCGGAATTTGAGGTGGCGCACCTGATTGCCGTTTCGCAGAATCAGAGGGTGATCGTGGACACCAATATTCCCATAGATCTCCTGAAGGAGATTTCGGATTACAGCCACGTTGCGGTGATGCTCTCGCCGCAGTCGATGAGCGTGGAGCGCTTTTTCGATCGGAGTGATCCCGAAAAGCAATTTCTTCTTGGCGTGATCGATAGCTGTGAGGATCCCGCCGCTGTCATGGAAAATTACCGCCAAGGCCTTGCGCGCATCAATAGCAGGGAGCACTATAACGAGTACGCCACCGCCGGATTTTTCACTCTCGTGCGCGAAAATTCCGACCTCGATACGCGCGAGGAGGTCTGCGCATGCCTCGCCGCGCACTTTGGGCTTTGAACCGAAACAAAATATAAAGAAACCGTCGACGCAACAGGCGTCGGCGGTTTTTTGTCGAGAAATCTATGTTTTCGTCCCTTATTATTTTTAATATTTATTGATTTTATTTATTTTATATGCTATAATTAAAATATTAGGCACGATGTTCGATAAAATGCGGCGATGTGAAGGTTGTGCGCCGCGTTTTTAGGAGGTTATTATGAAAAAGGAATCTGCAATTCGGCCCTTCGAAAAGAAAATATATCTTGCGTCGCCCACGATGCATGGGGACGAAATGAAATACATGAAGCTCGCGTATGAAACGAACTGGATGAGCACGGTTGGCGAGAATATCAACGAGGTTGAAAAAATTGCGGCGCAAAAAGCTGATATGCAGTATGCCGTTGCGCTTTCTTGTTGCACGGCGGCGCTTCATCTTGCGGTGAAGCATGCGGGCGAAAGTCTGTACGGAAGACCTGCTATCGGTCACGGCGCATTGGAGGGCAAGCGCGTATTCTGCTCCGATATGACCTTTGATGCCACGTTGAATCCCGTTGTGTACGAGGGCGGAATTCCTGTATTTATCGATACGGAGGCGGAATCCTGGAATATGGATCCCGTGGCTCTGGAGAAAGCATTTTCCATCTATCCGGACGTGAAGCTGGTTGTATCCGCAGAGCTTTACGGCTTTCCCGGCCGAATGGATGAAATCAAAGCCATTTGCGAAAAGCACGGCGCGCTTCTGATCGAGGATGCCGCCGAGGCGATGGGTGCAACCATCCGGGGCAGGCAGTGCGGCTCATTTGGCGATTATTCCGCGATCAGCTATAACGGAAATAAGATCATCACCGGCTCTGCAGGCGGATGCTTATTAACCAATGACATCGAAGTTGCGAATAAGGCACGCAAGTGGTCCACGCAGGCGCGAGAAAACGCCCCCTGGTATCAGCATGAGGAAGTCGGTTATAACTACCGCATGAGCAATGTGATCGCAGGCGTCGTGCGCGGGCAGTATGCGTATCTTGAGGAGCATATCGCGCAGAAAAAGGCGATCTACGAAAGATATCGCGAGGGCTTTAAAGGATTGCCCGTGCAGATGAATCCAATCGTTGCACAGACCGAGCCGAACTATTGGCTATCTGCGATGATCATCGACAAAGATTATATGTGCGCGCAGGTGCGCGATGATTCCAAGGCTCTATACGTAAAAGAGCTCGGAAAGACCTGCCCCACCGAGATTTTGGAAACGCTTGCGAAATATAACGCAGAGGGCAGACCGATCTGGAAGCCGATGCATATGCAGCCGATGTACCGTATGCATTCCTTTATCACTCGCGAGGGCAAGGGAAGATGCAAAACCAATGCTTATATTGCCGGCGGATGCGCGGACGTTGGCGCAGATATCTTTGATCGCGGCCTTTGCTTGCCGAGTGACAATAAAATGACGGCAGAAGAGCAGAATAAAATCATTGCGATCGTTCGCTCCTGCTTTGAGTAAAATTTTAGGAGATGCTACATATGTACGCAAATTTCTTCAAACGCTTTTTTGACTTTTTACTTTCGCTTTTTGCGATTTTGGTTCTTTCGCCGATCCTTTTGATTTTGGTAATTGTGGGCGCGATCGCTATGGGTGGAAATCCGTTTTTCACTCAGCTTCGCCCCGGAAAAATCGACAAGAAGACCGGCAAAGAAAAGATATTCAAGCTCGTTAAATTCCGAACGATGAGCAATAAAAAGGACGCCGAAGGCAATCTTCTTCCCGACGAGGTTCGTCTGAACAAATACGGTCGCATCCTCCGCTCCACATCGCTGGATGAGCTTCCCGAGCTCTGGAATATCCTCAAGGGCGACATGGCGATCGTTGGGCCGCGGCCTCAGCTTGTCCGTGATATGGTATTTATGAGTGCAGAACAGCGCGTGCGCCATGATGTGCGCCCGGGACTGACCGGACTTGCCCAGGTCAATGGCAGAAACAATATTACCTGGGAGCAGAAGTTTGAATACGATCTGCAGTACATGAAAAAAATCACTTTCTTCGGTGATATGAAGATCATTTTCCAAACGGCAATGAAGGTCGTTGCCCGCGAGGATACCGTCCGCGACGGCACGGTTAGCGATATCGACTTTGGCGATTGGCTTTTGCAAAACGGCACCATCGCCAAGGAGGAATACGACGAGAAGCAAAAGGAAGCGAAAGAGCTTTTGGAGGTGTGAGGATGGGCAAGGTTTTAATTGTTGCGAGTGTAATCTCTTTTATTGAATGGTTCAATAAGGAGAATGTGGATTTTTTGAATGAAGTTATGGGACACGAGGTGCATATAGCCTGTAATTTTGACTATATGAATGACACAGATGTCGAAAGAACGCAAAAGTATATTGAACTTTTGAAGGCCAAAGGTGTTGTTTTACACAATATTGCTTTTGCACGTAGCCCCTTCAGCAGTGCAAATATTAAAGCTTTTAAAAAATTAAAATATATCATTGACACAGAAGCATTCGATCTTATTCATTGTCATACACCGACGGTTTCTATGATGACACGATTGGCTGCAAAAAAGGCTCGTGCCCGTGGAAGTGTGGTTATGTATACTTGCCATGGGTTTCATTTTCACAAATCATCTTCTAAGAAAAATTGGCTGATATACTATCCCATTGAGCGTTTTTTGTCTAGATATTGTGATTTTTTGGTAACGATTAACAAAGAGGATTATAATCGTGCAAAAACTTTTCATTGCAAAAATGTTCGATATATCCCCAGTGTTGGCGTGGATATTCATCGGATCAAGGATATGACAATAAACAAAGAGGCTAAAAAAGAATCCATCGGCGTTCCTTCGGATAAAGTGTTGATTGTTTCGGCTGGAGAGCTGATTGAACGAAAAAATCACGAGGTGATTATCAAAGCACTTGCGAAGATTCAAAATCCCGATATTTATTATGCGATTGCTGGAAAAGGACCGTTAAAGGAATATTTAACTAATCTCGCAAATGATTTGGGGATTTCGGATAGAGTGCTCTTTTTAGGTTTTAGAACTGATGTTTTTGAATTGTATCATGCAGCCGATATTAGTGCTTTCCCATCAAAAATTGAAGGTCTTGGACTGGCAGGAGTTGAAGCTATGGCAGCAGGTGTACCGCTTGTATCCTCCAATGTTCACGGCATTCTTGATTATGTAATTGATGGAAAGACCGGATATGCGATCGCTCCGAATGATGTGGATGGTTATGCTTCTGCGATCAAAAAACTTGCAGAGAATCCTGCACTTCGCGAAAGCATGAAAGCTGATTGTATAAAAGCGGTTGAACTGTTTGAAATTCATAATGCTCTCAATGTTATGTGGAATATTTACAGAGAAATATTTGAAAATAAACAGTAGTTGATTGTAATCGCTCTAAGGACAATAAGTCTTATTAAGGAGAATATAGAACATGAAGTATACATATAAGGACATAACAGCCTCTTTGACAAAGAAGAAAAATAGTCGAAGTTCTTTGTGGGTTCAACTTTGGGTAAGAAAAGCATCATTTCCTGTTACGTATTTGTTTATTAATACCGGTTGGACCGCAAATATGGTTTCTGTTCTATCATGGTTCGTAATTTTTGGTGCCGCTGTTTTGTTGTGCATAAATAATTTCTGGTGCATGCTTGCAGGTGTTGTTTTAACAAACTTTTGGTTAGTTCTTGACTGCGTTGATGGAAACATTGCAAGAGTGAAAAAAGTCAAAACATTCATGGGCGATTTCTATGATGCAGTTGCCGGATATGGTCCATTTTCTTTTACAACTATTGCACTTGGCGTGGCCGCTTATCATACGTCTTTCATCGTTTCTGAACAATACTGTCATTGGCTTATTCTGGTTGGTGCGGTTGGTGCGATTGCTAATATTTATATGCGATTGGTTCATCAAAAGTATCTCAATTGTTTCTTTGCAGCTAAAAAGATGCTTGGCGAACTCGAAGAGATTACTTTGAAAGATACAGAAGACCGTAAAAGCTTTGCATACATTAGAGAACAGATTGACAAAAATTTTGGTGTTTCCGGATTGTTTATGCCTTGGTTGTTTATAGCATTATTTACCAACACATTTGATGTTATGTTAGTCTGCTACACGATGTATTATATCCTTGCCTTCCTTGCTATTTGCGTTTTGTATTGCAAGCGAGCAACAGCATTTGAAGAAGAGTCTCAAAAAAAGATCAAGGGAGAATAAATAGTGATTATTGGCTATACAACGGGTGTTTTTGATATGTTTCATATTGGACATTTGAATATATTGAAACGTGCCAAAGAACAATGCGATTATTTGATTGTTGGTGTTAGCACTGATGAATTGGTGCAACGTGAAAAAAACAAATTACCGATTATTCCATTCCAAGAAAGATGCGCTATTGTCGAGGCTGTTAAGTATGTAGACGTTGTAGTGCCGCAAGAAAATAAGAATAAGTTTGCAGCTTGGGAGAAATATCATTTTCAAAAAATGTTTGTGGGGTCGGATTGGAAGGGGACGCCGCAGTGGGAATCTTTTGAAAAACAATTTGCTCCGATTGGCGTTGAAATTGTTTATCTTGAGCATACCGACGGAATATCATCTACGATTCTTAGAGATCGATTAAACGGAGAGTAATCATATGCAATATCAGCCTAGAGTGACAATTATTATACCGGTTTACAACGGTAGTAATTTTTTGGCAGAGGCAATTGATGCAGCATTGGCGCAAACGTATTCGAATTGCGAAGTGCTCGTGATCAATGATGGTTCCACTGACGACGGTGCAAGCGAAAAGATTGCTCTGTCTTATGGCGATAAAATCAAATATTACCATAAAGAAAACGGTGGAGTGTCATCGGCTTTAAATTTTGCTTTTCAGAAAATGACGGGCGAATGGTTTTCTTGGTTATCTCATGATGATTTATATTATCCTCAAAAAATCGAAAAGCAGATTGCGTTTATTAACGAGTTGCTTGAAGAAAATCAAGAAGTCGATTTGAAAAAGATAACCGTACGTTCTGCAACTGAATCCATTGATAAAGATGGTAAAGTTATTAAGGTTCCGAGTTATCGCGATGTTCCGAAGCATGAAAAGCCGATCGATACTATTTTGAATAATATATCCAATTATCGCTTGTCCGGTTGTTCGTTTCTAT
>JAZQWS010000298.1:0-27772 GCA_045632465.1 Eubacteriales bacterium | reverse complement strand
CGAGGAGAAGATTCTTGCGGCAGTTCCCTTCGCCTTAACCATACCACGACCAACAACAGCGATCAGCGCAAGGTTTTCCTCTACGTAGATATTATCGGGGTTTACAGCCTTGCAAATGCCTGCCATGATATCTGCGCGCTTCCCTGCAAGCTCCTTGGAAGAAAGAACAACAGTAAGCGTGTCAACACCGGAAGGAAGATGCTCGAAGGAAATACCTGCTTCTTCGATAACCTGAAGAACGCGACGACCAAAGCCGAGCTCGGAGTTCATCATATCCTTCTCAACAGAGATCGTTGAGAAGCCGCTTTTTCCTGCGATACCGGTAATGATTGTACCAACGGAAGTATCGTCCTGCGGAACGATCATGGTTCCCTTGTCCTCAGGACGATTCGTGTTGCGAACGTTGATCGGAATCTTAGAATAGCGAACGGGGAAAATGGAATCCTCGTGAAGAACGGTCGCACCCATGTAAGAAAGCTCGCGGAGCTCCTTGTAGGTGATCACGTCGATAGGCCTAGGATTGGGCACAACACGGGGGTCTGCCATCAAGAAGCCGGAAACATCCGTCCAGTTTTCGTAAAGAGAAGCACTTGCCGCTCTTGCAACAATAGAACCGGTGATATCTGAGCCGCCGCGAGAGAATGTCTTGATCGTTCCGTTCGGCATAGAGCCATAGAAGCCGGGAATAACGGCATGCGTATGGTGGCAAAGATAATCCTTCATAACGTTGTTGGTCTTCTCTGCATCGAAGCTTCCGTCATCGTTAAAGAAGATCACCTTCTTGGCATCGATGAAATCATAGCCAAGATATTTAGCAAGGATTATCGCGTTCAGATATTCACCTCTGGATGCGATATAATCGCGGCCGGAATTGTGTGCAAGCGAATTGCGGATCTTGGCATATGCTTCGGAAAGATCCAGATCGAGCTCCAGGTCGCTAATGATGGAATTATAGCGATCGCAGATTTCGGCAAAGATCTCGTCTACACTTTCTTCGTTGATAGAAAGCTCATAGCACTTATACAGCATATCGGTCACCTTGATATCGGCGCCGAATCTTTTGCCGGGAGCGGAAGCGACAACGTATCTTCTTTCAGGATCGCTTTTTACAATATTGGCAACCTGGCGAAAATGCTCTGCATCTGCCAAAGAGGTGCCACCGAATTTTAAAACCTTTAAGTTCATGGTTATACCTCAAAAATATTTTTACTAATACATTATATGCGAAACTTCTCCTTTTGTCAAGTGAAAAAGAGTTTTTTTCTTATAATTCTTGCTTTTTATCATGCGTATAGGACAAATATTCACGTGAATTTATTGAATTTTCTTTGAATTGCGCATTCGGTACTTGTATTTTATAATTATTTATGTTAAAATAGTATATTATGAATGATCAACGGAATGTGAGGTGTTTTCATGGATCAAGAAAACAAACTCCCTTCGGAAGCAACGCTTCTCGAAAATAATGAAGAAATTTCTCCTATGGAGGCAGAGCCAAAAAGCTCCGATCCTATTTCTTTGCCGGATGATGCTTTGGCCGATAGCCCTCTCGAGGATTATAACGAAGAAGTAAAGAACGATGAGCTCTTCCCCTCTTCATTGGATGATGAAGAAGATTTTCTTGATGAGGATGACGGGCTTTTCACCGATGAAGAGCTGGCGGCTTTTTCAAAGAAAGAATCTACAAGTGTTCCGAGCTCGAAAAACACGTCGGAGGATGCGGAGGAAGAAAATGTTCCGGATGTTCTTCCGGAGGACAATAACAAAAAAACGGTTACTGCAACGGATCGTGTTCGTAGTGCCTTTGACATCGTGGAAATGTTCGTTTTCGCAATGGCTTTCGTTCTGATAGCAATGGCTTTTCTCTTCCGCCATTCTGTGGTTGACGGCAGCTCGATGGACAATACGTTGCATGATGGGGAGCATCTTATTATCTCGGACGTTTTTTACACTCCGAAGCAAGGCGATATTGTTGTGGTGCAGGACCTTTCCAAAAAGGCGCTCCATCCCGAGCTTGCACATCCGATTGTTAAGCGCGTAATCGCAACCGAGGGACAAACCGTTATGATTTCTCCCAGAGGCGAGATCTATGTGGATGGCGAACTGCTTGAAGAGGATTACGTTTATATCGATGATCCGTATTATATTTATGATCCCCTCTTCATTACCGTGCCTGAGGATTCCGTGTTTCTGATGGGAGACCATAGAAACGTTTCTTTGGATTCCCGCAGCTCGGCCGGTGCTTTTAGCAAGGATGCGATTCTCGGCAAGGTGATCCTTCGTTTTTCTCCCTTGAATCGCTTCGGAATCGTGAAATAATAATCCGAAAATCAGACTTTAGAAAGGAACGGTTATGCCCAAGAATCCCATACAATGGTTTCCCGGCCACATGGCAAAAACACGGCGCATAATGACAGAATGCCTGCCGAACGTGGATCTTGTGATCGAACTTTTAGATGCTCGCATTCCGAAAAGCTCGAAGAATCCTGAGATTGAGGCACTCCTCCGGGACAAGCCAACCGTTACTGTATTAACAAAATCCACCTTGGCTGATCCTGCGGTCAGTCGCCGCTGGGTTGAATATTATCGCTCACTTGGCCGCACTTGCGTTCTTATCGATTCACAAAACAGCACAGGGCTTTCCGATCTTTCCGATGGCATTCAGTCCGTGATGGCAGAAAAATTAGAACGATATAAAAGCAAAGGCATGGAGGGGCGTCGATTGAAGGCAATGATCGTTGGAATCCCAAACGTTGGAAAATCCTCACTGATCAACCGCTTAGCCGGTGCAAAAAAAGCGAAGGTCGAGGATCGTCCGGGTGTTACGTTAAATAAGCAATGGATTCCAACCTCGATCGGACTCGATCTTCTGGATATGCCCGGTGTTCTTTGGCCAAAATTTGAGGATGCAACCGTTGGCGAAAATCTTGCCTTGACCGGTGCGATCCGTGATCAGATACTGGACATCGAGGAAATGGCGATGATTCTCTGCCGCCGCTTAACCGACGTTGCTCCCAAGGCTTTTTGTGAAAGATATAAGCTGAGCTATGAGCAGATTTGCGATCTTGACGGATACGATATTTTTGAGGCGGTCGGACGAAAACGTGGCTATCTTGTGTCCGGCGGCGAAATCAATGCGGAAAGAACGGCAACGATGCTGCTGGATGAATTCCGCGGCGGTGTGATCGGTCGTATCAGCTTGGAAAAGCCTGAGGAGGATAACGATGCCAACGTTTGAGATAGAAAATGAAAAGCATGCCGAGGGATATAAGATCGTTTGCGGTTGCGATGAAGCCGGCAGAGGCCCATTGTGCGGCCCTGTGGTGGCGGCCGCAGTGATACTCCCCCCGGATATTTCGATTGATGGGCTGGATGATTCAAAAAAGCTTACAGAAAAGAAGCGAGAGAAGCTATTTGATCTTATTATTGAAAAGGCTTTAGCATACGGTATTGCGGAGGCTTCTCCCGAAGAAATTGATAAAATCAATATCCTGAATGCCTCTATGCTTGCCATGCAACGCGCGATTGATTTGCTTTCAATTGCACCGGATTGCGCGCTGATTGATGGAAATTGCAATCGCGGCTTTTCTCTTCCCGCCTTCCCGATTGTTAAAGGCGATAGTAAAAGCATGTCCATTGCAGCGGCTTCGATTTTGGCAAAGGTAACGAGAGACAGGATGTGTGCTTCCTTGGATGCGGCATTTCCTATGTATGGTATTGCAAAGCATAAGGGATATCCGACAAAGGATCACATGGATGCCGTTCGTGTGCACGGACCTTCCCCCATCCATCGTAAAAGCTTTTTGAAATTTCTTGAGAAATGAATATTTTGCATGTTTTGACGTCGCGTCGTCGCTTGGGAAATTTTGGCGAGGATGCCGCGGCGCGTTTTCTTAAGCGCCGGCGATATAAAATATTAGAGCGCAATTATGTTGGAAAACGCGGAGAAATAGATATAATCGCATCAAAGAAACAGATGATGGTTTTTGTTGAGGTAAAAACGCGCAATGCAGAAAATTCAAATGCGCGCGAATCCAGACCTGCCGCTTCTGTGGATTCGAAAAAGCAGAGACGATTGATTCATGTTGCAAATGAATATGCACGCAGGGTTCATAAATCGGATGGATGCATGATGCGCATGGATATTATAGAAGTTTATACGGAAACTGCCAACGATAAATCAAAAATCAAAAAGATCGTACATATTGAAAACGCATTCAACATGAATAGCGCTTACAAGGTGTATTAAGGTATAGAGAGGTTTATAATGAATTACATCAGTACAAGAGGATACAAAGAAAACAACGTGACCTCGGCAGAGGCTATCAAACGCGGACTTGCGCCGGATGGCGGGCTTTATATGCCGGAATCCATGCCAAAATTCTCGGCAGAATTCTTAAAAACGCTTCTTCCACTTTCTTATGCAGAGCGCTCTGCCGCAGTTTTGTCGGCTTTCTTGACGGATTATACGAAAGACGAGCTGATTGAGGATGCATCTCTTGCTTATGCAGAGGAAAAGTTTGGATCTGCGCCTGCGCCTGTGGTTGCTTGCCGTGACATGCACGTTCTGGAGCTTTGGCATGGACCGACCTGCGCTTTCAAGGATATGGCGCTTCAGCTGATGCCTCGTCTTTTCTCCCGTGCACTGAAAAAGTGCGGCGAGGACAAAACTGCTCTGATTTTGGTTGCTACCTCCGGCGATACCGGCAAGGCTGCCATGGAGGGCTATCGCGATGTTCCCGGAACGAAGATCCAGGTTTTCTTCCCCACTGATGGCGTAAGCCGCGTGCAGAAGCTGCAGATGCAGACCGGCGAAGGCGCAAACGTTTCGGTTATGGCGATTCGCGGCAATTTTGACGATGCACAAACCGGTGTTAAGAAGATTTTCTCGGATGTCGATATCAAGAAGTCGCTTGCTGAAAAGAATCTCTTTCTTTCCAGTGCCAACTCAATCAACTGGGGACGTCTTGTTCCTCAGGTGGCGTATTATGTATCCGCATATTGCGATATGGTTGCAAGTGGAGCAATTGCAATGGGCGAAGAAATCGATATTACCGTTCCAACCGGAAACTTCGGTAACATTTTTGCAGCTTATATTGCAAAGCTTTGCGGTCTTCCCTTCCATCATCTCGTTTGTGCTTCCAACCAGAATAATATTCTGACCGATTTCCTTGCTACCGGCGTTTACGATCGTAACCGTCCTTTCATGCCTTCGATTTCCCCCTCGATGGATATTTTGATTTCCTCGAACCTTGAGCGTCTTCTTTTTCTCGTGTGCGGCGCCGAAAAAACGGCAGTTTACATGAATGCGCTTGTGAAGGACGGAAAATACATGTTGGACGATGCGGATTTTGCCAAAATCAAAGAAACCTTCATAGGATTCTATGCAACAGAGGCACAGACCAAGGAAACCATCCGTTCTGTTTTTGAGAAAGAAAACTACCTTATAGACACTCATACTGCTGTAGCGGCACATGCTGCTATGCAATACGGAGGTATCTATAAGGCAGAGAGAAAAATGCTGACGGTTTCGACCGCGTCTCCTTATAAATTTGCCAGAGACGTGCTGAACGCTTTGGATGCTGCGAAGAATATCGACGGCATCGAGGCGCTTGAAGCACTCAGCCTTGCAACTGCAACCGAAATTCCGGCTCCGCTCTTTGGACTTGACAAAAAGGCGGTTCGCTTTAGCACGATCATTGATAAGAGCGAAATGACGGATGCGGTTATAGGCTTTGCTGCAAATTAATAAGTTTTGGGCTTGAACGTGGCGCAAACTGTATCGGAGGAACAGTTTGCATTGGCAGGGCCGACCGTGATTTGCTTTGCGCAACAAGCGTTGTGACCGTTGTTGTATGCACAATGCGCGGCATCACAAACAATGCCCTTGATGCACTTCCCGGCTTCACATTCAACAGAATACTTCTTTTCTTCCATGACTTATCTCTTTTCTGCAAACGTTGCGTTTGCGATTTTATCTTGCCTCCCTCCGGCGGCAATTATACTGTGATTCGGAGAAAAACTAATGTCACTTTTTACCATTTCGGATCTCCATCTTTCGACACACGAGACGACGAATAAATCTATGGAGATCTTCGGAAAGCGTTGGGAAAATTACGTGCAACGCCTAGAGAAAAACTGGCGCGCCGTTGTTACTGATTCGGATACCGTGGTGATTCCGGGAGATATTTCCTGGGCGATTGATCTGGATGAATCGCTTTCTGATTTTCTTTTTCTTGATTCATTGCCGGGGCAAAAAATTCTTGGCAAAGGAAACCACGATTTCTGGTGGTCAACGATGTCCAAGCACAAGCAGTTTTTTGAAAAGCATAATATCCGAACGATTTCTTTTCTTTATAATAACATCCAAGAAACGGATTCCTATATCATTGCCGGAACGCGCGGCTGGTATCTGGAGGCAGACGCGATGAAAACTGTTTCACCTGCAGACTTTGAAAAGATTATAGCAAGAGAAACGGGGCGCCTCAGAACAAGTCTTAATGCCGCAATTGCCAGAAAGCAAGAGGTGCCCGAAAAGGAGATCCTTGTTTTTTTGCATTTTCCGCCATTTTGGAACGAAAAAAGAACACCGGGAATCTACGACCTTTTAAAAGAATATAAGATTGATAAGGTGTATTACGGACATATTCACGGAAACTATACGTTTCCCAAGACTTATTTCCATGATGGGATCTCCTTTCATCTTATTTCGGCTGATTATCTGGATTTTCTTCCCCAATTCGTCTAAAAAAGAAAAAAACCTATAAAAATCGGCCTTTTATCTTCGTGCAAGGGCTTGACAAACCTGATCTTTTATTGTATAATAAAATGGTTTAATTTGATAATTAAATTAATAATTAAAATTTATAAATACATTTTCCGGAGGAAAGACAATGAGCCTTTTGAAAAAGGAGTTGACCGAGAAGTCCGGCTTCGTAATGGAGTTTTCGGTTAGCAAGGCAGCTTATGATAAAGCTGAGATGGACGCATATAAGAAAGCCGTTAAGAATATGAATATTCCCGGCTTCAGAAAGGGAAAAGCGCCGAAGCACATCGTTGAGAAGCTTTACGGCAAGGGCATTTTCTTCGAGGATGCAATCAATGCATGCCTTCCCGAAGCATTTGACGAGGCTGTTAAGGAGAGCGGATTTTCTATCGTTGGTTCTCCCAAGTTCGATATCGTTTCTACTGATGGTGATATTGTGCTTAAGGCGGAGGGCTTTGTTAAGCCCGAGATGGAACTCAAGGAGTACAAGGGCCTGAAGGCAAAGAAGAAGGTTGCCAGAGTTACCAAGAAGGAAATCGACGAAGAGGTTGAGCGCGCTCGCAAGAGAAACGCAAGAACCGTTGACATCACCGATAGAGCTGCAAAGAAGGGCGATATCGCCAACATCAACTACGAGGGATTTGTTGACGGCGTTGCATTTGATGGCGGCAAGGGTGAGAACCATGATCTGACGCTCGGCTCCGGTTCCTTTATTCCCGGTTTTGAGGATCAGATCGTTGGAAAGAAGATCGGCGATGCATTTGACGTTGTTGTAACCTTCCCCGAGGATTATCATGCAAAGGAGCTTGCCGGCAAAGAAGCTACCTTTAAGACTGTTCTGAATGCAATTAAGTTCGAGGAGCTTCCTGCTTTGGATGACGAATTTGCGAAAGATGTTTCCGAATTTGATACTCTTGATGAATATAAGGCCGACATTAAGGATAAAATAGTTAAGAGAAACGAGAAGAAGGCTGAGAGAGATTTTGAGAATGCTCTCGCTGAGGCTCTTATGAAGAATCTGATCGGTGAAATTCCCGAGCCTATGTTTGAGGCCGAGACCGAGAACTACGTTCGCGATTACGACAACAGACTTAAGATGCAGGGACTGGATCTCGCTACTTACCTTAAGTACACCGGCATGACGATCGATACCCTTCGCGCAGAGATGCGGCCTCAGGCTGAAAAGCAGGTTAAAGTTCGTCTTGCTCTTGAGACTATCGTTAAGAAGGAGAACATCACCGTCACGGACGAAGAGGTTGATGCCGAGTACAAGAGAATTGCAGAGGCTTACAACGTTCCTGAAGAGAACGTTAAGGCTATGGTTGCTGCCGAGGATATCAAGGCGGACCTTTGCGTTGCAGCTGCAATGAAGTTTGTTAAGGACAACGCCGCCAGCGGAGATGCCAAGGCAGAAGCTTCCGAAACAGAGGCATAAGAATCTGTGACGGATTTATCCGTTGACTAAAAACAAGGTGTTTTATGCAGCCGATGGTCAGAGTTTCTTGACTTTCGGCTGCTTTTTATCACGAAATAAAAGGAGATATGAATATGGCACTCGTACCTATGGTCGTTGAGCAAACCTCTCGCGGTGAGCGTTCCTACGACATCTACTCCAGACTTTTAAATGATCGTATTATTTTCTTGGCTGACGAGGTAAATGATACGACCGCTTCCCTAGTGGTGGCGCAGCTTCTTTATCTTGAAGCGCAGGATCCTGACAAGGACGTTTATTTTTATATCAACAGCCCCGGTGGATCGATTTCCGCAGGCATGGCGATTTATGACACGATGAATTACATCAAGTGCGACGTTTCTACCATTTGCATCGGCATGGCGGCCTCGATGGGCGCATTTCTGCTTTCCAGCGGTGCGAAGGGCAAAAGATTCGCGCTTCCCAATGCGGAGGTTATGATTCATCAGCCTCTTGGCGGCATGCAGGGGCAGGCATCGGATATCAAGATTCATGCAGACCACATTCTTCGCATTCGCGAAAAACTGAACACTTTGCTTTCCGAGCAGACGGGGCAACCGCTCGAAACGATCCAGAAGGATACCGAGAGAGATAATTTCATGACAGCCGAGCAGGCGATGGCATACGGACTCATTGATAAAGTGATCGAGAAAAAGGACTTGAAATAAGATATGGCAGACAAAAAGAACGTTTTGCGCAGTTGCTCGTTTTGTGGCAGAAGCGAGCAGGAGGTAAGCGCGCTGATCCCCGGTAAGGACGGCACTTGCTTTATCTGCGATAATTGCATTGGTGTTTGCGCTGATTTTATTGATGAAAATCTTTTGCCGCTATCGGAAGAGAGCGACGAGATGAGCTTTGATTCCCTGCCTAAGCCTCAGGAAATCAAAGCCATGCTCGACGAATATGTAATCGGCCAGGACGGTGCGAAACTTGCACTTGCGGTTGCGGTTTACAATCACTACAAGAGAATTCTCCTTCTTCCCGAAAAGGACAAGAAGCACGGAAGAAAAAATACCCAGGATCCTATTCCGGAGGATGATATTGAAATTCAAAAGTCCAACGTTCTTTTGCTTGGACCTACGGGCGTTGGAAAAACCTACATTGCACAAACGCTGGCGAAGAGCTTTAAGGTTCCCTTTGCAATCGCGGATGCTACAACGTTGACGGAGGCCGGCTACGTTGGTGAGGATGTAGAAAATATCCTTTTGCGCTTGATTCAGGCTGCAGATTACGATATTGAGCTTGCCGAGCGCGGAATTATTTATATCGATGAGATCGATAAAATTTCCCGCAAGGGAGAAAACCGATCTATTACGCGTGATGTTTCCGGCGAAGGCGTTCAGCAGGCGCTTCTGAAAATTCTCGAAGGCACAGTTGCAAACGTACCTCCGCAGGGCGGCAGAAAGCATCCGAATCAAGAGTTTATTCAGATCAATACGAAGAATATTCTCTTCATTTGCGGCGGTGCATTTGATGGCATTGAGGAAATCATCGAACAACGCAAGGGAAATCAGATCATTGGATTCGCAACAGAAAAGCAATCTAAAAAGGAACGCGTCGAAAAAGGTGTTTATAAGGATGTTACTGCACACGACGTTGTGAAATACGGTATCATTCCTGAGCTTGTTGGCCGCTTGCCTGTCATCGTTGCGCTGGACAACTTAGATGAGGATTCCTTGGTTCGCATCTTAAAAGAGCCCAAAAATGCGCTTTACAAACAGTATCAGAAGCTTTTCTCCATGGATGACATCAAGCTTTCTTTTGAGGATGATGCGCTTCGCGCAGTTGCGCACGAGGCAATTGAGCGCAAAATCGGCGCGCGCGGACTTCGCTCTATTTTAGAAGAAATCATGATGCAACCGATGTATACGCTTCCCTCACGTACGGATGTTGATGAGGTTATTATCACGGCAGGATACGTAAAAAAAGAAGAAGAATTGAAGCTTGTTTTGAAGGCTTGATTTTTTCTTTGCATAAAAACATCTCCCGAGCTTTTGTTGAAGCTCGGGAGATGTTTTTTATTTAACAAGGTGACGCTTAATTTTTCTCGTTGTTGTTTTTTCAAAAGGAGCATCCATAATTTCCAAAATTTTGATTTTTTTGAAGGTTGGAAGCGTTTTATTCAGCGCTATGATTTTTGCATTGATATCCGCATAGGCTTTCTCCTTGTCGGGGTGCTCACCGTATATTTCTGTGTTGGGATATACCAGTGCGCAGAGATTTACGGTTTCGCCATCCTCTGCTTTTCTTCCAACGGCAACGCATTCGCCGATTTCAGGAATATGAGATAGATATTCTTCGATCTCCTCGGGGAAAACGTTTTTTCCGTTTTCAAGGACGATAACGGACTTTAAGCGGCCCGTGATGTAGATATAACCATCGTTATCCATGTAACCTACATCGCCGGTACGATACCAGCCATCTTCCGTAAATGCACGTTTGTTTTCTTCCTCGTTTTTATAATAACCGAGCATTACATTGTCGCCCTTGACTTGGATTTCGCCCTCGTCATAGCCCTTAT
The DNA here is from genome assembly GCA_045632465.1 of Eubacteriales bacterium. GTDB lineage: Bacteria > Bacillota > Clostridia > Oscillospirales > CAG-272 > UBA1740. The sequence continues at coordinate 17,014 of JAZQWS010000298.1, read as the reverse complement.
CGTTCTTTTCACGCACATCAATGCGAACGGTGCAGCTGGGAACAGCAGGGCCGACAGATCCTTGTTTCAGCGCATAGTAGGGGTTCACGGAGATGAGAGGCGAGCATTCGGTAATCCCGTATCCCTCAGCAATCGTGATACCAAAGCCGTCAAAGGCCTTTACCATTTCGGGATTCAGTGGTGCGGCACCGCTGACGATCTTGCAAAGTCTGCCACCAAAAGCATCGAGAACGGATTTGAAGAATACACGACGAAGGTCAATGCCAACCTTGCGAAGCACGCCCGAAACGGCGAGCATTACGCGCAGAATTTTATCTTTTCCGCTTGATTTTGCTTTAGCCATAATGCGGTTGTACATTGTGGTGATAAAAAGCGGAACGAGAACAAGACCGGTGGGCTTATACTCGGCAAAATTTTTCATAATATGTGCAAGAGAATCATTGATTCCGATCGTATGACCATAATCCATACCGGAAAGTATGCAGATCAACTCGTACGTATGGTGTAGCGGAAGAACGGAAACAATCGTATCATCCGGGAAGAATTCCACAGTGGAGCAAGCGGAAACGAGCGTGGACCAAATATTCTTCTGGCAAAGCATTACACACTTAGCTGTACCTGTTGTTCCGGATGTGAACAGCATTACTGCCAGCTCATCCGTAGGGCCATCGTAGATAGAATAGGGCGCTTCGGCTTGCGCTGCTTTTCCTTTTTCGATAATAGCGGAAAGGGGGAGAATTTTTTGATTAGCCTCTTCGTTTTCCATTGGAATGAAGAGCTTTATCGTGGGATGATTTTCAATTGCGCCTGCAATCTTTTGCTTCATTCCCTTACCGTATACGATCGCTTCCGCCTCGGCGGTTTCGAGAAAGCCTGCAATGGCAACCTCGTCAAGCTCCTTGTCCATAGGGATAACAACACCGCCACTAACAAGAACCGCAAGATAGGAAGAAATCCACTCGGGGGCGGTAGGGCCGATTACGGCAACACGCTTGCCGGCAAGGCCAAGTACGGCAAGCCCTGCCGCAGTATTCATAACCTGCTCGTGAAAAGTAGCATATGTCATTGACTCATATTGAGTTCCCACGGGATAGCGGAACAGAACCTTATCGCCGTGAGATTGGAGAACATCCATGTATTCTTTGATATTGGAAACTTTTTTAAATACACGTTCTGTTTTTCTGCCCATTTTTATACCTCTTTATTGCTTTTTGTTCTCTGTTTCTATAAAATAAGTTGCCTCGCTGTCAGCAACGGATAGCGCAAACGCGAGCGGAAACATTTCGAATGCCGCCGATACGTTGCGCGGATCTTCCGTTGAAGAATATCCCATATGATAACGGATCGCAAACGCCTCTTCCCTTGTCAGCTTCATGAACGGCGAAATCATATAAACGCTCTTCTCGCCATGACCATAGGGCATCGGATCGTCGTATTCAAAGGTGTCTACTCTTTTCCATGCGCCGCTTTCGTCCTTTACGCTTCTAAAGCCCTTTTTATAAACGTTGATTTTACAAAGATCGTGCAGGAGAGATACGATGGCAATGGATTCCTTTGAATACGAGAGCTTCAGATCTTCCTTAACGTGCGGACTTTCAAGGTAACCAACCAAACAATCGAAAACGTTGATCGAATGCTCGCAGAGTCCTCCCTCGTAGGACGAATGATAGCGCGCGCTGGCCGGTGCCGTGAAAAAATCCGAAGATGAAGAAAGAAGATATTCAAGAAGCTTGTCAGCACCCTCTCGCTTGATGTGCTCATTGTATATTTGAATAAATTTTTCTTTTACAGTCATAATTCCCTCGCTTATCTGATATCGAGAACGAATTTCATTTCCTTTTGGGGTTCGATGGGCGAAAAGTCAATACAGTAAGAAATGCACTCGTAATTTGCACCGCCACGAGACTTGTGCTCCACGTATACCGAAACGTTCCACGTGTTCTTGTCATAATAAAGTGACATTTCCGCATTTTCGGGGGCTATAGTAACAACGCCATCTCCGAGCTTGGGCTCAAACTCGGTTACGTATCTTTCGGTGACAGATGTAGGGATTTCTGTGAAACGATATGTATCTTCGATATGCACTTCGCCGGTCCTGTTATCAAAACGAAGATCACGATGCAGTTTTTCTAAGGTTTCAACATCATATGCGGCCTGGAAATCGTAGGACATACCGTTCTTGTCAATCGAAACATTTTCTGCCGCGTATTTTCTTCCGCATTTTTGCGTTTCTCCATTGATAATGGGAACGTTGTGACCTTGCGATCCTGCGCAGAAGATAGAATAGCGAATCTCGCTGAAATAGAATTTATCGTAAACTCCGGCGCCGAGATCTGCAAGAATTTGCTGGCCGTTTTTGAAAATCTGGAAGGATCCAACATCGTTTTGGTTATGCGCTTCGCTATTATGTCCTGCTTTTGCAGCAATGCTGATATCGTTATCTGCGGTGGAAACATACCATTGCGCGGCCGGGAAAATGTAGGTGGTTTCGAGCCCTTCTGTGGGAATAAAAGGCTCTGCCTGCATATGAACGAACTTACGAAGTGCCAAAGCAAAACGATAGTTGGTGTCCGTCGGATATTTGAAGAGCAAGGATTGCTCAGACGGTATAGGCATATCCGGGTATATTGTTTTCAAAAAGGCCGTGCTGGAGGGATCTGCGACGGAACGGCTTCCTCCATCCGAGAAGGAAAGGCTTCTGCCATGGGGGAAAAGAACTTTGCCGATAAATGTTGCCATCAGATGAACCTTTTCGATGGCAAAAAGATTCAATCGGCCACCGGTTCTACGGCGAAGCATATCGGCAAATGCCATGAAGTAACCAAAGCCATATCCCCAATAGGCAATTCCCTCCGTGCAAACGCCGTCCTCTGTATAGCCACCGATAAAGCGATCAATGGAAGTAAGACAAATCATCAGAATATCCGCGAGACGCTCTTCGTCCTTGATTTCATACATTGCCGCCATACCAACAGAACCTGCACAAACGGCGGCCCAGTTACAGATTTTTACCTCTTTCCACGCGAAGGGTTGATGGAGTTGCCCAAAGATTCTTTCTTCAAGACGCTTTCTCATACGCATCACAACCGTGGGATGCAGTTTTTCTTCAAGCAAAGAAAGGATTTCAGCAAATGCTTGGGCGGTTTCTGCAGCAAAAAGGTCCACGTTGGGATTGGGTTCTTGATACTCGGTCAAGCTTGTTCCGCGCATATGGGCCGCAATAGCCCAGCTGTATTCATCGCAAATCGCCCAAATAGCATCCTCAAGTTTATGAAGATATTCTTCGTCTTCATAAATCCAAGCCATGAGCGCAAAGGTTTCCAGCATACCGCGATGGGCAAAATATTCTTTTTCATGGGCGCCGCGATTTCCGTCCTCTTCGTATCTTTTGAAATTATGGAAGGATAGCGAAAGGATGGGCATCTCTGCAAATTCTTTGGCGTGCGCTTTTAAACCATCGAGTAGCTTGGTAAGATTGGGATTGCTTAAGATTCTCGCCTTGTCAATGTCGGTATATGCAATCGAACCTTTGTGTTCTTTTAGCGCATTTAATACATCGTCGCGCGTATAAGAAATGAAATTCATATCTCTGTCTCCTGTGATTTGGATAGTATTGTTTAAATCGTCTTTTACTTGATTTTGAGCGCGAATGTCAATTCCTTTTCGAGACTCTTAGGTGCAAAGTCAATGCAATAGAAAATGCATTCATGGTTTTCGCCGCCGAGCGCATGATGTTCTACATAAATGGATGCATCCCATAATTTTTTATCAAAATACAGCTTTGATTCTGCGCCTTCTGCCGAAATGGTGACGAAACCGTCCTCAATCTTGGGCTCAAATTCGGTTACATAACGCTCAATAACGGAACTAGGATTTTCTGCGAAGCCAAACACATCAGTCAAATCCACTTCACCTGTGATTTCATTAAACCGTATATCACGATGCAACTTTTGAAGCGTGGAGATTTCATATGCGGCATTAAAATCATAGCGAATACCGCCGCGTTCAATAACCACGTTTTCTGCTGTGTGTTTTCTTCCGTATTTTTGATTTTTCCCATTGATGATGGGGACATTGTGACCATGAGATCCTTTGCAGAAAACCAAGTTGCCGGCCGCGCTGAAATAGGTTTTATCATAAATACCGGCACCGACGTCAGCGAGCATCTGCTGACCGTTTTTAAAAATTTGGAAAGAACCGACATCGTTGTGATTGTGGGCTTCCTGATTGTGTCCGGCTTTGGCTGCGATACTGATAGTTTTATCTTTTGTTGTGGAAAGATACCACTGCGCCGCCGGGAAAATAAACGTGGAATCCATATTTTGTGTTGCAACGAAGGGCTCGACTTGCATGTTGACAAATTTTCGGAGAGCGAGTGCAAAACGATAGCAGGTATCGGTTGGATATTTGAAACTCAAATCGTCTTCTGCAGGAGTTGGCATATCATTGTAAATTGTTTTCAGGAAGGAGACCGTGGATGGATTGCTTTTTCCGCGGCTTCCTCCATCTGCAAAGGAAAGGCATCTTGCATTCGGAAAATACACCTTGCCGATAAAAGTGGCCATCAAATGAACCTTTTCGATTGCAAAAAGATCCAATCGGCCGCCGGTTCTGCGACGAAGCAGATCCGCGAAGGCCATAAAATAACCAAATCCATAGCCCCAATAACCGACACCTTCGGTGCAAACGCCATCTTCGGCATAGCCTCCGATAAAGCGATCCATCGAAGTCAGACAGATCATAATGATATCGGCAAGACGCTCTTCGTCTTTGATTTCATACATTGCGGCCATGCCGACGGAGCCGGCGCAAACGGCTGCCCAGTTGCAGATTTTTGTTTCTTTCCATGCGAAAGGCTGATCCAAGCGACCAAAGATTCTCTCTTCCAAGCGTTTTCTCATTCGCATAACAACTGTTGGATGGAGCTTATCTTCAAGAAGCGAAAGAATCTCCGCAAATGCTTGACCGGTTTCTGCCGCAAAGAGGTCAACGTTATGATTCTCTTCCTGATATACAGTTAAGCTTTTTCCATTCATATGTGCCGTTACAGGCCAGCTATATTCGTCGCAGATTGCCCAAATAATGTCTTCAAGCTTGTGAAGATATTCCTCGTTTTGATAGATCCATGCCATCAGAGCAAAGGTCTCCAGCATTCCGCGGTGTCTGAAGTATTCATCCTCATATGTACCGCGATTTCCGTCTTCGTCGTAACGCCGGAAATTGCGAAAGGAAAACGAGCGGATGGGACTTTCCTTGAAAACTTCTGCACGTGCTTTTAAGCCGTCCAGCAATTTTTCGAGATTGGGATTGTTCAGGATTCGCTCTCTGTCAGCCGCTGTATATGCAATGGACTCCTTGTGCGCTTTGATTGCCTCAAGAACGTCTTCTCTTGTATAGGTAATGTAATTCATGTGGAACTCCTCCGATTCATTTGAGTAGTTCGTGCTCTTTCAGATATTGAACGCTCTCTTTCAGACCTGCGATCGTTTTTACCTCAATAACGCAGGTACCATCATTTGCAAGCAAATCCAGACTTTTTTCTACATTCACGAGTCCGCATCCGAGCGCGAGATGCGGATGCTTATCCGCCTTGCAATCGTGAAGATGCATATGACGAAGCTTCTGCGGATATTTTTCAAATACATGGCGATCCTTTCCGTCGAGACAGATATCGTGTCCGGTATCCAGCGTAAGAGCGAAGGCTTTGCTTTGCATAAAGAGCGGCAGGGCTTCGATCTGACTTTTTGTAAACGGATTGGAGTCGATATTTTCGATGGCGATCACGAGACCGCTATCCCCGATTTCTTCCTCGCACATGGCGATGAACCTCTTAACAAGTGAAATATACTGTTCGGAATAAACGTCTGTCAGCAAAATAACCTTCTCCGGCAGGGTTACGTAAACTCCTTTAAGCAAATGCAGATTGATCACGGGGATCGATAGTTCCTTTGCAAATCGGATCGTGTTTTTCATTACCTGAAAATATGCATCCTGCACCACGGGGTTGAAGTCAAAGGGATTCAGGAGCTCATCGGCATGTATTGTGTAAAAAACACCGTATTTCTTGGCGATGCGTTTGGCTTCGCTGATAGAAAGCAGGTGCGGCTGATACTGCGGAAAGCTCATATTGATCTCAATGAAATCAATTCCGAGTTCTGTGGCAATGCTTGCGCAATGCTCAAGGTCCCGGCATTCAACAAGCGTTGGCATTCCAAATTTCATATTTTACCTCATTTTTTAAAAAACTTTTTTAAACTTAAAAATTAAAATTCGCATAAAAGAAAAAGATCTGCGGATTGGATATATTGCATTCCAGACAACACTATATATTTTATAGATGCGGTTATCCACGGTATAGTGCCGATTCCCGCGGTCGAATTCCATCAATATCCCAATAATTTCCGAGTTGTGGATGCGCTCGATGACGTAAGTGTTATCTCCTCGAATGAGATTGATATCGCCATCTTTTTTGATTACACGGTGTAAAACGCATTTTCCTGCACGTTCGTACAATACAACATCGTATTTCTTTGGTATCACGGTGCATTTTTGAACAATCACAACATCGCGACCTTCTCGAAAAAGCGGTCGCATGCTTCTGCCAAGTGTTCCGGAGGCGAAAACGCCGTATTTTTCAAACGATGCCATGGCGCGCATGTATTCAGTTGTTTCTTCCATGGCCACCTCCGATTATCCGATTATAAAAATAGCCGATTTTCTTCCTGCGATGTTACGTGCAATTGGAAAATCGGCATCCTTTCAATTCTTAACAGATCTCAAATGTGTTGCATTTGACTCATTATATCACATTTTGTTGGATTCGTCAAGGAATTTATAAAATATATAATATATTATTTACTTCTATTAAGGCGCAAATCCGTATTGCGGTGAAAACATCTCGTTTTCAATTGCCAGCAAGCGGTTGTATTTTTCACATCGCTCGCTTCGGCACGGCGCACCGCTTTTGATAAAATCTGCGCCAAATGCAACCGCCATATCAGCGATAGCGGTATCGGCTGTATCTCCGCTTCTGTGAGATAGAATGACTTTGTAGCCGCTTTTCTTGGCAAGAGAAACCGCAGCTGCTGTTTCGGACAACGTTCCTATTTGATTGGGCTTGATCAGTATCGCGTTCGCAATTTTGTTATTGATTCCTTTTTGTAAAAGATTTACGTTTGTTACGAATAGATCATCGCCAACCAAAAGGTGTTCTCTGCCAAGCTCATTCGTTATTTTCTTCCATCCTTCGATATCATCCTCGGCAAGACCGTCTTCGATGGATAAGATTGGATAAGATTTGCAGAGAGATTTATAATGATCGATCAACTCATCGCGTGACATTTTCTTTTTTCGTTTGCTTAAATGATACGCTCCGTCCTTATACCATCCTCCGCTGGCAATATCGAGACCAATCATAACATCTTTTTGTACCTGATACCCTGCCTTTCGGATTGCCGCAAGGATGGTTTCAATGGCTTCCGTATCACTTTTCAACATCGGAGCGAAGCCTCCTTCATCTCCAATAGCGGTAGAATGACCTGTATTACCAAGCTCCTTCTTAAGTGATTGATAAATCTCTGCGCACATGCGCGCGCCTTCGGAAAAGCTTGATGCACCGATAGGAAGAATCATGAATTCTTGAACATCCAACTCGTTTGATGCATGCATTCCTCCGTTTATGATATTCATCATTGGGATTGGCAGACGCGTGCACATATATCCACCAAGATAACGATAGAGCGGAATTCCTAAAGCATTTGCGGCAGCTTTTGCAATTGCAATGGATACGGAAAGAATTGCGTTTGCTCCGAGATTCGACTTGTTGTGCACCCCATCTAATGTTATCATAATATGGTCTGCTCTGGTTCCATCGGTGGCGCGTATGCCGAGTAATGCAGGCGTGATGATGCGCTCGATATTTTCAATGGCTAATCGCACACCTTTGCCGCCATAACGCGATTTCTCCCCGTCTCTCAATTCGTGTGCTTCATATTTTCCCGTAGAAGCACCGGACGGAACGGCGGCTGTTCCGCACGCTCCGCATTTGAGAGTTACCGTGGCTTGTACAGTTGGGTATCCGCGAGAATCCAATATTTCCAAGCCTTCGATTTTTACAATTTCCAAACGATCCATTTCAAAACCTCCCTAAAATATCAATGCCATTCTTCCCATTTTCACACGAATCAAGCAATACGTGTAAAATAAAGTAAATGATATTTAAGAAAGCGAGAATAAAATGATTATACACACTGTCAAAAAAGGCGAGACTGTTTTTTCTATTGCACGAAAATATGCCGTTTCCCCAATCAAAATTATTGAAAACAATTGTCTGCCATATCCGGATCGATTGATTCCCGGGCAAATGCTTTTGATTTTGATCCCAACGCGAACCTACATAGTGCGTGGTGGCGATACTATGTCAAAGCTATGCCGGCGGTTCGACATAAAGAAACGATGCTTAATAGCCAACAATCCCGCGCTTCATGGAAGCCAGGTTCTGCATGCGGGAACAGAGCTCGTTATACGCTATGATGCGCCGACATACGGCGTTGCCGCTATCAACGGATATGCTTATGAGACAACGAGCGCAGATCGCTTTTGGACGATGCTTCCGTATCTTACTTACGTTACCTTTTGTGGAAAGAATGAGCATACGGAAGAATGGATACAAGCGGTAAAAAAAGAGAGAAAAATACCGCTTTTGCGCTTGAATCGAAAAAAAGTCTATGAAAATTATAAGCAAGATCCTACATGGTTTTGCGAGGAGGCGGAACGCGCTAAGGGGTTGGGATATAGTGGAATCACCTTGAGTTCTGCCTCTTTGGGAATAGGCAATGATGCGGCAGGCGCGTTCTTGTTGGAAATCAAAAAACAGCTCCTCGGAATGGATATGCTACTGTTTCAAGAAACGGAAGCGGAGAATACAGAGGAGTATGCAGATGTGGCGGATGGAATCGTTGCTTTATATGAAAAGTGCCACAGGCGAGAAATTCCGAGCTTCAAGGACGGCGAGATGAATACGCTGCAACACTTCAGTGAGTGCATGGAGACGGGCAAGACCTTTCTTGAATTATCCGCCTTCGGTTATGATGGGGAAAAAGCATTAACTTACGAACAAATATTAAAAATATCGATAAAATACGGAGCAGAAATAGAAAATAATGCCGAGAAAAAGACATCAAATCTGGATTATATCCTTTATAAAAATGGAGAAAAAAAGCCATTACACATCTCTTTTGAATCGTTGGAAAATATAAAAGCCAAACTCGAGCTGATGCACGAATTTGGCTTTATGGGCGCTATGGTCGATATCGGTCGCATACCGATTTCCTACATTATGATGCTATATAATCTTTTCGCGTCACTTGAGCAACCGTATGCGGGAATCTTCAATGGGTAATAAGTCAGTTACTGATATATTCTCTGATTTTGAGTGTAACGCCTGCTTCTTCTGCATGCTTTTCACAGGCAATGAGTTCTTCCTCAGATAGCGTTTGGCGCACAACCGAAAAAAGAACAGAGGGGACGAATTCCTTTACTTCTTTTGCGAAATTCAGCAGACAATTAAAAGCATTTTCTTTAAAAATCGGACGGCAAAGCTTCACGTATTCCTCGGGAGTGGGAGTGTTCAAGCTGATGCTTACTGTATCAAATGCACCTTCAAAAAGAGGCGCGGTTTTTGTTCCTAGAATAAGGTCTGAATGGCCGTTTGTGTTAATACGAATCGGCATGCTCGGATATCGCTCCTTGATTTTCAGCGCAACAGCGCGCGCATCATGCAAGCGATAGGTCGGCTCTCCATAACCGCAAAAAACAATTTCGCGGTACTTTGTGAGATCTCTGGAAAACACGGAAGATAACACCTCGTCTACAGTGGGCTCTCTTACCAGCCAAAGCGGATCGGATCCGTAAGCGCCGCTTCCGTTATTACGGATGCAGAAGGTGCAGGCGTTGGAACAACGGTTGGTCATATTGATATAGAGGCCGCTTTCGACTTCATACGTAATTGTCATTGATTTTTCAATCATAATCCAAAAATCCTTTTTGCATTTTCTGCCGTAATTTTTGCGCAATCTTCCGCAGAAATCCCCCAAAATTCAGCAAGCTTTTCATTTGTATAACGAAGATTTGAGGAATCATTCAAAGTGCCGCGCAAAGGATGCGGCGCAAGGTACGGCGCATCTGTTTCGATAAGAACACGATCGTGCGGGAGAAGACGCGCGCATTCGGCAACCTTGCGCGCATTCGTAAAGGTTAACGTTCCGGAAAAAGAAATGTAGTATCCTCTCTTTACGAGATCCTGTGCCATTTCGGGGCTTCCGGAAAAGCTGTGCAGGATACCTCGCACGTTTGGATGGCGAAGGATCATATCGAAAACGTCTGCGTGCGCATCGCGATCATGTATCACCACGGGAAGATTTAATTTTTCTGCAAGCTGCATTTGCTTCTCAAAGAGAAAAGCTTGTTTTTCCTTATCGGTATCGAGGTAATGATAATCCAAACCGATTTCTCCGATGGCAACACACTTGCTGGAGGAATCAAGAATCAGTTTTTCAACGTCTTCCAGTGCTTGCTCAGGTGCAGAGAGATATTGCCCATCTGTTGGATGTATCCCCAAAGCGGTATACATTCTCGGATAGCGTTTGCTTTGCTCTATCGCGGCAAGACATGTACTCGGAGCAGTTCCTACATTGATGATACATTGAACGTTGGATTCAAAAAGTGAATCCAACAATTCAAATGCATTCTTCCCTTCTTCTTCGAAGCGACTGTCGTAATAATGTGCGTGTGTATCAAAATATTTCATTAGTGTACGCGGTCTCCAAGCGTAGCTTCGTCATCCACGAATACAACTTTAACATTTTCTTCTCCGGAAGCGAGGAGCATTCCGTAGCTATCAACGCCACAAAGCTTGGCGGGTTTGAGGTTAGCAACGATAATAACTTTTTTGCCAACGAGCGCATCAGGCGTATAGAATTTTGCAATTCCGGAAACGATCTGACGCTGCTCATAGCCAAGGTCTACCTGAAGCTTAAGGAGTTTTTTCGCCTTCGGAACGGGCTCTGCACTGAGAATTTTTGCAACACGAAGCTCAATTGCACCGAAGGCATCGATCGCAACCTCGGGCTCGTGCTCGGGCTCTTCAATTGCTTTTTCTTCCTTGGGAAGAGATGCAAGGCGGCGCTTTTCCATTTCCTCGAGAAATGCCTTCTCGTCAATGCGCGCAAAAAGAGTGAATGCCTCACCGAGGGGGGTTTCGGAAGCCAAGCAGCCGAATGCGGCAACGGTATCGTAAGAAACCGCATCTGTTCCAAGCTGAGAGAAAATATTCTCGGCTGTTTTAGGAAGGAAGGGCGTTAACAGAACAGCGCCAATACGAATGGTTTCGAGCAGGTTGTAGATTACAGTTGCAAGACGATCCTTGGCGTTTTCATCCTTTGCAAGCGCCCAAGGCATCGTTTCGTCGATATACTTATTTGCTCGACGAAGCATAGAGAAAATCTCATCCACTGCATCGGCGATGTGGAAGGAGCCTGCAAGTTCACGAGATGCCTTGATCGCGTCTGCCACGGTCTTTTTAAGGTCTGCATCAAGCTCGGTTTCTTCGGCCGGAGTGGGAACGATGCCACCAAAATACTTTTTGGTCATGGCATGCGTGCGGCTAACGAGATTTCCGAGATTGTTTGCGAGATCGTTGTTGTATCTTGCAATAACCGCTTCGTAGGTGATAGATCCGTCTGCATTGTAAGGCATTTCGGAAAGTGCGTAATGACGCACACCGTCTACGCCGATATCCTCTGCAAGTGTATCTGCAAAAACAACGTTACCCTTGGATTTGCTCATTTTATCCGAGCCGAAATTGAACCAGGGGTGGCCGAATACCTTCTTGGGCAAAGGAAGATCCAGAGCCATCAGGAAGATGGGCCAATAGATCGTGTGGAAGCGAAGGATATCCTTGCCGATAATATGAACGTCGGCGGGCCAATACTTTTTGAAGTGCTCGCTCTGCTCCTCAAAACTCTTATCCGGATCATAACCAAGTGCCGTAATATAGTTGGTCAGTGCATCCAGCCAAACGTAAACTACGTGCTTATCGTCGAAATCTACAGGAATTCCCCACTTAAAGGAAGTTCTGGAAACGCAAAGATCCTGAAGACCTGCCTTGAGGAAGTTGTTCACCATTTCCTTCTTACGGCTTTCCGGTTCGATAAATTCGGGATTTGCTTCAATATGCGCCATCAGACGGTCTGCATATTTGGACATTTTAAAGAAGTATGCTTCTTCCTTGGCGTGCACTACGGGACGACCGCAATCGGGGCAAATTCCGCCCTCGGCCTGCGTTGCGGTAAAGAAGGACTCGCAGGGCGTGCAATACCAGCCTTCATAGAATCCCTTATAGATGTCACCGGACTCATAAAACTTTTTGAAAATCTTCTGAACTGCGATCTCGTGATTTTTATCCGTGGTACGGATGAAGTAATTATAATCCGCGCCCATAAGATCCCAAATTCGGCGAATTTCTCCCGAAACGTTATCGACATATGCCTGAGGCGAAATCCCTGCCTCGTTTGCGAGATTTTCTATTTTCTGACCGTGCTCATCCGTTCCGGTGCAGAGGAAAACATCCTTCCCCATTTGCTTCTGAAAACGTGCAAAAGCATCACTCATGATGATCTCGTAGGTGTTTCCAATATGCGGCTTGCGCGATGCATATGCAATTGCAGTTGTAATATAATACTTATCCATCTTTGCCTCCTTCGAAGCAAACGAGTTGCTTCTAATGAAAATTTTACCTATATATTTTATCATATTTATTTAAAGAATACAAGGGGTTGGGCAATTTTTTCATCGAAATGATTGACTTTTCTGCACGTAATTGTTATAATATTATTATGTAGTGCGAGAAAAAGGAGGAGCTGTATGAGTTTTTTTCCAACTGTTTTGGGAAATACGGAAACGAAAGAACGTCTCGGACAGGCTATTCTCCAAAATTCCTTTTCTCACGCTTATGTTATTGAAGGTCCGCGCGGATGTGGAAAGCACACGCTCGCACTTGCGCTTGCGGCTGCTTTAAATTGCGGGACCCGAAGCACTTCTTCTTTTCCTTGCGGCAATTGTGATACCTGCCGCCGCATTCTGAAAAGGAATTTCGTGGACGTGAAATTTCTATCTAAAAGAGAAGGAAAAAACACGATTGGCGTGGATGACGTTCGCATCATGAAGGAGGACGTTTATCTCTCCCCCACCGAATCCGCATACAAGATCTACATTGTTGAAGATGCCCATGCAATGACTCCACAGGCACAAAATGCATTGCTCAAGATATTCGAAGAGCCTCCGAGCGGAGTTGTTTTCTTTTTGCTGTGCGACAGTATTCAGCAGATTCTCTCCACGATCAAGAGCCGCGCGCAGCTTGTGCGCATGGAGAGGCTTACGGATGATGTTGTTCAAGACGCACTTTTGCGCGATGCTAACCTTTTGACGGTTGCAAGATCCGCTCCCGATGCCTTCACAGCCGCCATCAAGCTTTCGCAAGGCTCCATTGGGCGCGCCAAGGAAATGCTCTCGGAAGAAGGACGCGCTGAGATTGCAGAAGAAAGAACTTTGGCAAATACCCTTCTTTCGCTTTTAATCCCCGCAAAAGAAAAGTTTAAATTATATTCGGCTTTGCAATCTCTTCCAACCAAAAGAAGTGAATTTTCGCGATCGCTTTTGATGATCTTGGACGGACTCCGAGATCTCATGCTATCAAAATACACAGATAACGCTCCGCTTCTCTTCTATACCGATAAAGCGGAGGTCGAAGCGCTCGCATCTCGCATCGGCTATGCAAGACTCTTCCGTTTCTACGATGCTTTCACCGATGCACGCAATAAAAGCGAGATGAATGGAAATATGACCGCGGTTATATCTGAGCTTTCCGCGGTGGTTATCCGTGTGTAACGTGTAATAAGAAAGGATATCGGCTATATGGCTGAAAATTTTAATAATAAGAGAAAAGATATGAAGAAAATGTCCGATCAGGCGCCGCCTCCCGAGCCGATCGTTGGGCCAACCGAAATCGTTGGTGTTAACTTTCGCCGCGCAGGAAAAATCTATTATTTCGCACCGCGAAGCCTTTCTCTAAAAATCGGAGAAAAAGTTATCGTCGAAACCTCGCGAGGATTGGAATACGGAACGGTTAAGATCGAGAACAAGATCATTGACGGAAGCGAGATCACGCCGCCTTTGAAGCCGATCATTCGCAAAGCCACCGAGGATGATGCCGAGCGCGTTGCCGCCAATCATCAGCTGGAGATGGATGCTGCTGTGATCTGCAAAAAGAAAATTGCGGCTCACGGACTGAAGATGCGCCTTATCGGTGTTGAATATACGTTTGATAATTCGAAGCTGATTTTTTATTTTACTTGCGAATCCCGCGTGGATTTCAGAGAGCTTGTTAAAGATCTGGCCTCTACCTTCAAAACGCGCATTGAACTTCGCCAGGTTGGTATTCGCGATGAAACCAAGTTGATGGGCGGACTTGCAAGTTGCGGAAGACCGTATTGTTGCTCCGATTTTCTTATGGATTTCGTTCAGGTTTCCATCAAGATGGCAAAGGAACAGAATTTCTCTTTGAACTCCGCAAAGGTTTCCGGTGCTTGCGGACGCTTGATGTGCTGCCTGCGCTACGAGCATGAGGTTTACGAGAATGCCATCCGCGTGACGCCTCCAATGGGATCTACGGTTGAAACGGCAGATGGCGTTGGCATCGTTATTGAAACGCGACCGCTCGCCGAGCAGGTGAAGGTTCGCCTTTCCGAAACGAACAAGGAGGACATCCGCCTCTATTCCTGCAAGGATATTAAAGTGCTGAAGGTTGGAAATGGAAAGAGGGTTAAAGACGGAACCGACAACGATTAAAAATATCTTTCCATAAATTTTATAAAAACCCTTGATTTTTTGCAAAGACTTTGTTACAATTAGTATATCACTTATGGAGGTAATAACCATGGCATACAAAATTAATGATGATTGCGTAAGCTGCGGCGCATGCGCTGATGCTTGTCCTGTTGGATGCATCTCCGAAGGCGACGGCAAGTATGTGATCAATGCTGACGAGTGTGTTGCTTGCGGTTCTTGTGCAGATGCATGCCCCGTTGGCGCTCCCGTTGAGGAATAATCAAATTACATAAATAAGGGCTGTTGCTCCGGCAACAGCCCTTATTTAAGATTATGGAAAAGGAGGCGGCTTATGAATACAGAGCTTTCGATTCGGTTGGATGCCGTGAATGACAATATTGCGCTTTTGCAGCGAAAAAATGGCTTGACGTTTGGGACAGATGCGCTTTTGCTCGCTTCCTATATTGAAAATATACGTGATGATGCGCTTGAGCTTGGCGCAGGCACGGGCATTATATCTTTGTTGATTTTGAAGCGTAATAAAGCCAACCGTGTAACTGCGCTTGAGGTTCAGCCGGATTTTGCCAAGATCGTGGAGCAAAATGCAGATGAAAACAATCTTTCCGAGCGGTTAGATACGATTTGCTGCGATTTGAGAGATTTTCACTGCGAAAAAAAGGTCGGTCTTGTCTTCACGAATCCCCCCTATATGCGATGCGATAGTGGAAAACCTAATGATTACGATGAAAAAAACATTGCGCGACACGAGGTTAAGGGAACAATCCTGGATTTTTGTAAATGCGCATCCCGCACTTTGAAATTCGGAGGTGCTTTTTATGCGGTTTATCGAACGGATCGATTGACAGATCTGATTGCGGCTATGAGAGAATGCAAAATCGAGCCCAAGCGTATAACCTTCGTGCATGCGGATGTGAATTCCCTGCCTTCCATGCTTTTGATCGAAGGAAAATGCGGTGCTGCACCAAGCATGCGCGTGACACCACCGTTGATTTTATATAAAGATCCGGCACACACAATATATACCGAGGATTACGAATTCATTTATCAAAACGGATGTTTCCCTGATAAATTTCGCATTCGAAACACGAAAAGAATTCAAAAGGAGAACTGATATGGAGAAAGAAAAAAACAAAATTGAGAGCGGAACGCTCTATCTCGTTGGCACTCCTATCGGCAATCTTGCAGATCTTTCCGAACGCGCAAAAAAAGTGCTTGCAGGAGTGGATTTTATTGCGGCGGAAGACACGAGAAATTCCCTGCGTTTGCTTTCTGCTTGCGATATCAGCGCCAAACTCGTAAGTTATCACGAGCATAACAAAGTAGTCGCAGGGCAAAAGATCCTTGAACGCTTGCTTATGGGTGAGAGCTGCGCCCTGATCACCGATGCGGGAATGCCTGCGATCAGCGATCCCGGAGAGGATCTCGTTCGTTTGATGGCGGAAAACGACGTTCCCGTTCATACTGTTCCCGGTCCCAGTGCGGTTGTAACAGCGCTTGCGCTTTCCGCGCTGCCGACGCGCCGCTTTGCTTTCGAAGGATTCTTGGATGCTAAAAAGTCCGCCAGACGCGCGCAGATCGAGAAAATAAAGAATGATGATCGAACGATCGTTTTATATGAAGCGCCGCACAAGCTCTGCGCAACACTTGCCGATCTTTCTGACATTCTGGGTGGTGAAAGAAAAATTGCCGTTTGCCGTGAATTAACAAAGATCAATGAAGAGGCTTTGCGATTTTCGCTTTCGGATGCGGTTTCCTATTTTGAATCCAATGAGCCGCGCGGTGAATTTGTTTTAGTTGTTGAGGGAGTGGGAGAGGATTTCTGCCAAGAAAAAACAAACGAATTTAAAGATTTATCTCCGAATGATCATGTAAAAAGCTGGGAAGAAAAAGGACTTTCACACATGGATGCCATCAAGGCAGCGGCCAAAGAACGTGGCATGAAAAAATCCGACTTTTACAAGCTTTTAACCAATGAAAACAAATAAAAAAAGAATCGAGCAAGAAATTGCTCGATTCTTTTTTATTTGTTTTCATTGGTTAAAAGTTTGTAAAAGTCGGATTTTTTCATGCCACGTTCTTTGGCCGCTGCCTTGATGGCATCCATGTGTGA
>JAZQWS010000297.1:0-9725 GCA_045632465.1 Eubacteriales bacterium | reverse complement strand
GGTCAAGGTTTTCTTATCAATCAGTTGTTTTGCGATCGCGTGAAGCATATTCTCTTCCTCGGAGGAAAGCCGACGAAGCTCGGCAAAGGTTTTCAAATTATCCTCCACCTGTGCAAGATCCGACATACCGGAAAGCACCATCTTCACGTTCGGGATCGACTGAATGAAGCGGAATGCCCATGCGGGAATGCTCTCATCGGGACGCGCATCCTTCAGCATTTTTTCATCTTCATCGGCAAGCTTTGCAAGCTTACCGCCGCGCACAGGCTCCATAACCCAGATCGGAAGGCCGTATTTTTCAAGAAGCGCAACCTTTTCCTTTGCCTTCTGCAACTGCCAATCCAGCCAGTTCAGCTGGATCTGGCAGAATTCTAAAATATCACGGTATTTCTCAATAAAGTTTTCCATCATAGGAAGCGTTCCGTGCGTGGAAAATCCGAGATGCCGAATGCGGCCCGCTTTTTTCTGCTCGCAAAGAAATTCGGCAATGCCGAGATTTTCATCCGTGAAAATCGAAACTGTATCATCTGACACGTTGTGCATCAAATAAAAATCAAAATAAGACATACCCGTGCGGCGAAGCTGCTCCTCAAAGGTTGCCTCCACCTCTGCGCGCGATGCAAATTTATTAAAGGGCATTTTATCCGCAATATAATAGCTTTCGCGCGGATACTTGGCGAGAAGTTTTCCCATAATTTCTTCAGATTTTCCGTTATGATAAAACCAAGCCGTATCAAAATAATTGACGCCGCGCGCGATACAAAGATCGATCAAGGCCTCCGTTTTTTCCATATCGACCTCGCCCTTCTCATCAGTAGGAAAGCGCATACATCCCATACCGAGCATGGAAAGGCTGAGATCCGCAAATTTCGTATAAATCATAAAAAACCCCCTCTCGTTTACTGCTTCTATTTTAGCATAAGAGAGGGAGTTTGACAAGGGTTTATTCAAATTTTATCGCATAAATGTCCGCATCAAGAAGTTTTACGGTCAAAACGACCTCTTTGCCCGAGAAAAGAACGGCGGGATCGCGGAAGGTGATGGGCTTATCCGTTGCATCACCGAAATACTCCACACTTTCCGTGCAAAGCGTTCCATCCGTAGTTTCAAGCTTAAAAATCGCGTAACCGAAGGCGGAGGTGGAAAGGTTTGCGGTGAGCGCTTCGCCTTCAAAAACGAAGGGCTTTGTGACAAGAATCCTTTCCTCCTCGCCTGCGTGGCGGGAAACGAAGCCGTCGCGGCGGATCGTGTAACGGCGAAGACGCAGATTGCCACCATACCGTTCCCTATCGTTGCAAAGAATTGAAAGCTCTTTGCCAATTCCCTCTCCCGATTTTTCCGGATCGGTTAAAATAAATCCACGGGCGGGATAGCAATCACCATAGCACCAGTTTCCGTCATATTCCGCATCGGGGCGCATAAATGCCTCGTTATAGCGCTTGAAATTCACGCCGTCACGCGAGATCATAAAAACACAATCCGTCAAAGCAAGGCCATAGCGCGGATGCTCCTTGGCCACATGAATGCGCGATTTCTTTGTGCAAAGTGCATCGTAAGAAGCCGTCCATTGCTGTCGGTAAATATAACGCGTTGGAAAACCGATGAGAATATGTGGTGCAAAGGGATAGGGCTGAATATTATTCGTATAAATCTGGACGTCCTCACCCGTCATACAGACACGCTTCTGCTCGGTGAAATTCACAAAATCATCCGATTCCATATAGCGGATATCGCGAATGAACTGTTCCTTTTTCTGCCACGGAAGCGCCAGAGGCGTTTGATCGAAGGGGCTTTTTCCTTCAAGATCCCCCGGTGCATGGAGTCCTCGGAAATACACACGGTATTTCCCTATTTCTTTATCCCAAAATGCAGTATTCAAGGAATCAAAGCTTCCTTTATCGGTGAGAAGATGGCCGACTGTAAAATGAATACCGTCTGCGCTGTAAAAGCAAGTCAGCGTATGAAGATAATCTCCAATGGCTTTGTATTGTTTATCCGGAGGACAAGCGGGATTTTCATCCTTAAACACCATAAAATTATCATAAAACGGCGCCGTCTTTTCATCCAGGATAATATTCGTTTCCTTTGTCCCTTTGAATTCGCAAATACCGAGTGAAGGCTTGATCCAATGAAGCCCATCCGCACTTTCCGCATAGCAAACGCGAATCTGCTCGCCGCGAAGCGAATCACTTAGTGCTTCGCGACCGAGATAATACATTCTGTATTTTTTTATATCCTCATCATAGAAGAAATTCTCATAGGCAATGCCGCGCGTTTCCCACGGCTTATCGCAGTTCAGCACTACCTCGCGCGCCACAGGGCGATGCAAGCGAGCCTCCGCGGTTGTTTTTACTTCATCGATCAAAAAGGAATCAAAAAAGCACTCTCTGCGGCTTCCTATATAGATCATATTTTCTTCTCCTTGGCTTGGATTTTGTTACACAAATTATATCATATTCAGATTAAAAAATCAATTCGATAGTTGGACATCTTTTTACAAAACGTGTCCCACTATTAAACTGTTTTGTAAAAGCATCCAAATTATTTTGTCATTCTATCCGAAAATCTCTTGCTTCGCTTGAAAAATATGAAATTTTATGATAACATAAATGGGATAAAAACAATACGACCAACTATGGTATTTTGCTCAAAAAGGAGAATTGGCCATGTATAATAACGACAGGCATCCGAATTTCGTACTGAAGTTAAACGTTCCCTTCGCGTTGAAGGATGGAAAAAAAATCGCTTTGGATTACGCACCCGTAAGAAAGGCAGACGGAGCGGTTCTCATTCCCGCCTTCATTGAGGGATTTGGCGGCAATGCCGAGGATTTCGAGGGCAAAAAATATTTTTCTTTTGATACTCTTGATGCGAACAAGAAATTTGATGAAATGGGATGCATCATTCTTGACAAGGAAATCAAAGTCGAAGAAATCAACCGCGAAGACGACCTTGATCTGATGCTTCATTGGATGGGCGAATTCATTTTTGATATTGAAAAGATTCCCATGGCAAAATACAATGCCCCCGCCACCGCGGAAGAAAGAGCGGGCTTCAAAAGAGTGGGCGAAGATATCAAAAATAGACTTCTTGCGAGAAATAACAAGCACCCCTATCTCGTTTCAAAACCCGGAATCCTCGATACGCTTCACGAGATCTATAAAACGAACTCGAATCCCACGCTAAAGGGATATATGGATGCGTTGATCGAATTCGCCGATAAGGTGATGGCGGAGGACATCTATAAAACAAACAAGGACATGACCGCCCTTCTAAAGCCCATCGATGATATTCAAGAATATGGCTACGATGCCGGCGGAAGAGCAAACTTCCCAAACAAATTGGGCACGGCGTGCTATTACCTGGCAGTGGCGTATCAATTCACGCGCGAGGTGAAATACGCAAAGCTGGCATACCTCATTATGAACGAGCTGCTTCGTTTTCCTCACTGGGGTCCCGGACACTTCCTTAACACCTCCATGACCACCACATCTTATTGTTTTACCTATGATTGGCTTTATGATATCTGGTGCGAGCTCGGCTACGATCTGAAATATATCGTTTGCGGCATTTATACACACGGTGTGCTTCCCGCATTCGACTCTGTAATCTACGACCGATGTGACTTTCCCTCGCCGAAACAAGGCATGGGCTGGCGCTTCAAATGCAAGCCCGACAACTGGAACGCCGTTTGTAACACAGGCGCAATTCTCGGTGCCGCCATGCTGATCTGCGAGGGCAAGGGCGGATATATCACGGATCATGTGCTCGAGGTTTGCACGGAGCAGATCGGCGCTTCATTATCCTCTCTTTTGCAGGACGGCCTTGTGCTGAAGCAATATGCCCCCGACGGCTCTTATATCGAATCAAAGTCCTACTGGTCCTACGGAACAAGCAACCTTTTCCGCACGATCGCAACCCTGCACAGCATGTTGGGCACAGATCTCGGATTGCATTATTCCTACGGTCTCGATAAGACCTGCTATTATGCAATCAACACCGAGAGTGCCGAGTACATTGGCTGGAACTATCACGACGGCGCACTCGACGAACAAAATACTTGTTCATTCTATAAGTTTGGATATATATCCGGAGACAAAAATCTATATGCGATCCGCCGCGAGCACCTGAGACGCGGAAAAGAAATCAGCGTTGACGATCTTCTTTATGATCCCGAGCTTCTCGGCGAGCAGATTCCGCCCATGCAAGAGCTTCCTCTTGATTACCATATGGAAGGCATTGACGGCTTCACCGTGCGAAGCGGATGGGAAATCGGTTCTATTTATGCCGGCTTACTCGGAGGAAAAAACTTCGGCGGCCATACACAGATCGATGCCGGCTGCTTTGTTTATCACAATCACGGCAAGTTATGGTTTACTGATCTCGGATCGGACAACTACAATCTTCCCGGCGGTTATTTTTCCAACAACAACCTTTTTCGCAGAAATGCAGAAGGTAACAATACCCTTTTTCTTCCATCTCTGCCACACGGACAGGTGGCGATGAGCAATTCCCCCATCACGGATTGGAAATCCTCGGATACAGCATCCTACGCGATTTTAGACACAACGGCAGCATACGGCGAAAGGGCGGTCAAGGCCACGCGCGGTATGCTTCTCACCGCAGACAGAAAGACCTGGGTGCTTCGCGACGAGGCGGAATTCAAGGAAGCAGAGGATGCTTGCTGGGTTGCGAATTTCGAAAGTGCAAAGATCCAATGCAAAATCG
The DNA here is from genome assembly GCA_045632465.1 of Eubacteriales bacterium. Classification (GTDB taxonomy): domain Bacteria; phylum Bacillota; class Clostridia; order Oscillospirales; family CAG-272; genus UBA1740. The sequence goes on along the minus strand of JAZQWS010000297.1, from coordinate 4,997 downwards.
CAGAGGATGGAAAGAGCTGCCGAATGTCCTATGAGGATGGTGCAGCCATCAACATTTATCTCTTCTCCGATGCCGACGTGAAATTCGAAACCATCAGCTGCTACAATTTTCTTTTGAAGGACACACAACCGAAGGTGGAGGGAGAATATCCGAGAGATCAATACTCCCGTTTGCTCGTGCGCTTTAACGGATTGAAGAAATTCAATTTTTCGATCGTTGTTGAACCCGTAGGCGATGCGGCGCAGTATGCAATCCCCACAGAAAATTGGAAAAATCTTTAAACCATCACTCACAAAACAAAACTTCAAATTTTGCAGAGGCGCTTGCTTTTTTTGGCAAAGCGCCTCTCTCTTTTTAAACCATCCGAAAAGCGGGATTTTTCCTATATAAAACAAACAAAATATTTTGGCGTTTTTTACGAAAAGTCCTTGAATCTATTGATAATTTCGGCTCTTTGTGGTAGTATGAATGCAAGCGATGCAATAATAAGACCGATAACGGTACTCTGCACGCCAAAAAAGGAGAATTAACAATGTATACGAACGAAAGACACCCGAACCTCGTGCTGAAGCTGAACGTTCCCTTCGCGCTGAAGGATGGCGAAAAGATCGCGCTCGAATATGCGCCCATGAGAAAGACAGACGGCACGATTCTCGTTCCCGCTTTTATTGAGAACTTCGGCGGAAAGGCTGAAGATTATGAGGGCAAGAAATACCTTGCGCTCGAAACTCTTGATGCAAACAAGAAGTTTGACGAGATGGGATGCATCATTCTTGACAAGGAGATCGCTGTTGGAGAGATCACGCGCGAGGAAGATCTGGACTTGATGCTTCACTGGATGGGCGAATTCATTTTTGACATAGAAAAGGTTCCGATGCAGAGAACCTATGCTCCTGCAACACCCGAGGAAAGAGCGGGATACAGAAGAGTGGGCGAAGACATCAAAGCAAGACTTCTGGCAAGAGAAAACAAGCACCCCTATCTCTTTGCTACACAAGAGGTTTTTGATAAGATCCACGCGGCTTACGTTTCCGACGAGGAATCCAATCTCAAATTCCTCATCACAAAGCTTCTCCCCACTTACACAAAGTATTTTGACGAAGAACAATATAAGATGAACGAGGATATGACCGCACTCGTTAAGCCCTTGGATGATCCTTACGAGGATGGCTATGATGTTGGCGGTCGCGCCGGCGATCCGAACGGCAAGCTTTCCACCTGCTCTTATCTTGCAATGGCATATCAGATCACGCGCGACACCAAGTATGCCAAGCTTGCATATCTCATTATGAAAGAAATGATCCGCCGCACGCACTGGGGACCCGGACACTTCCTCAACACCTCCATGGCAACACTGGATTATTGCCAATGCTATGACTGGCTCTACAACGTTTGGAAGGATCTCGGCTATGATCTTCGTGATCTCACGCGCGGCATCTATTCTCACGGCGTTTTGCAGAGCTTCAATTCCATGATCTACGACAAGTGTGATTATCCCTCTCCCAGACAAGGCACGGGATGGCGCTTCAAGCTGAAGCCCGATAACTGGAATGCTGTTTGCAACACCGGCGCGATCGTTGGCGCGGCAATGCTGATCTGCGAGGGCAAGGGCGGACTTATCACAGATCAGATCCTCGCAATCTGCACCGAGCAGATCGGCGCATCGCTGACTTCTCTGATGCAGGACGGCCTGGTTCTCAAGCAGTATGCAACCGATGGATCTTACGTTGAATCCAACTCCTACTGGTCCTACGGTACGAACAACCTCTTTAAGATCCTCGCCGCGCTTCATAGCCTGATCGGCACGGATCTCGGCTTACATTACACCTGGGGACTTGACAAGACTTGCTACTATGCGATCAACACCGAAAGTGCCGAATACATTGGCTGGAACTACCACGACGGCTCTCTCTCCGCACAGGGCACGAGTATGTTCTATCCTTACGGCTATATCAGCGGTGACAAGAACCTTTACGCTCTGCGCCGCGAGCATCTGAAGAAGGGCAAGACCGCTTCGATGTTTGATATGTTCTACGAACCCGATGTGCTTGGCGAGGAGGTTCCCGAACTTGCGGCTCTTCCCTTGGATTACCATATGGAATCGATCGACGGCTTCACCGTTCGCAGCGGATGGGAGACCGGCTCTATCTATGCCGGACTTCTCGGCGGCAAGAATCCCAGGGGCGCGAGCCACCAGCAGATCGACTCCGGATGCTTCGTTTACCACAACCACGGCAAGCTTTGGTTTACAGACCTCGGATCGGACTACTATAACCTTCCCGGTGGCTATTTTGGAAACAACAATCTCTTCCGCAGAAACGCAGAGGGCAACAATACCCTCTTCCTCTCCTCCCTGCCTCACGGCCAGGCGCTGGATAACAATTCTCCCATCATTGAATGGAAATCCTCGGATGCGGCATCTTATTCTATCGTAGACACCACGGCGGCTTACGGCGATAAGGCAATCAAGGCGCTGCGCGGTATGCTTCTGACGGCAGACAGAACTACATGGGTTCTGCACGATGAAGCCGAGTTCGCTGAAGAAGAAAACGTATTCTGGGCGGCGAACTTTGAGAGCGCAAAGATCACGGCGGAAATTTCCGAGGATGGAAAGAAGTGCCATATGTTCTACGAAGATGGCTCGGCCATCGACGTCCACCTCTTTGCAGAGGGCGCGAAATTCGAAATTGTTGGCTGCTACGACTTCCTCCTGAAGAATACCCAGCCCAAGGTTGAGGGCGAATATCCCAGAGATAACTATTCCCGTCTGGTTGTTCGCTTCGAAAACGCGAAGAAGATTGACTGCACGATCGTTGTTGAGCCTGTGGGCGATGCGGCTAAATACGCGATGCCCATGTGCGATTGGAAGAATATTTGAAAAGTTTTGCTGACAGCAAAGGAGAATGAAAAATGTATAGCTTTGAAAGACATCCGAATCTCGTTTTGAAATTAAACGTTCCCTTCGCATTAAAGGACGGTGAAAAGATCGCGCTTGATTATGCACCTGCCCACAAGGCAGATGGTACGGTTCTCGTTCCCGCCTTCATCAAAGAATTTGGCGGCAAGGCTGAGGATTTTGAGGGCAAAAAATATTTTGCTTTTGATACGCTCGATGCCAACAAGAAGTTTGACGAAATGGGATGCATCATCCTCGATAAGGAGATCGAGGTTGAAAAAATCAACCGCGAGGACGATCTGAACCTGATGCTTCATTGGATGGGCGAATTTATTTTCGATATTGAAAAAATTCCCATGCAGAGAACCTACGCACCCGCAACGCCCGAGGAAAGAGCCGGCTTCAAAAGAGTGGGCGCAGATATTCGCGCAAGACTCGAGGCGAGAGGAAATAAGCACCCTATGCTCGTTTCCAAGCCCGGAATGCTTGACACGCTTCACGAGATCTACAAGACAAATTCCAATCCTACCTTGAAAGGATACATGGATCGCCTTGTAGAGCACGCCGAGAAAGTGATGGCGAAGGATGAATATAAGATGAATGAGGATATGACCGCTTTGGTTACTCCTCTCGACGATCCTTACGAGGATGGCTATGATCACGGCGGACGCTCCGAGGATCATAACACCCGCGGAACGCATTGCACCCAGCTCGCCGTTGCTTATCAATTTACGCGCGACGTGAAGTATGCAAAGCTTGCTTACATCATTATGAAGGAGCTGATCCGCCGCGCACACTGGGGCCCGGGTCACTTCCTCAACTGCTCGATGCTGACCTATGATTACTGCTTCACCTACGACTGGCTCTATAATATCTTCGTAGAACTCGGATACGATCTGAAGGAGATCAAGAACGCGATCTATTCCCATGGTGTTCTCCAGTGCTACAACTCGATGATCTACGATAAGTGCGACTATCCCTCACCGAGAATGGGCACCGGCTGGCGCTTTAAGCTGAAGCCTGACAACTGGAATGCCGTTTGCAACACGGGTTGCATTACCGGTGCGGCAATGCTGATCTGCGACGGACAGAGTGGCTATATCTCCAACACGGTTCTTGACATCTGCACCGAGCTGATTGGCGCGGCACTCTCTTCCCTGACGCAGGACGGCCTGGTTCTCAAGCAGTACGCAACCGACGGCTCTTACGTTGAATCCAACTCCTACTGGTCTTACGGAACGAACAACCTTTTCAAGACGATCGGTTGCCTTTATAATCTGCTCGGCACGGATCTTGGTCTTCATTACTCCTACGGTCTTGATAAGACCTGCTACTACGCAATCAACACCGAGAGCGCAGACTACGTTGGCTGGAACTATCACGACGGATCACTTTCTGCACAGAGCACGGGCATGTTCTATCTCTTCGGCTACATCAGCGGCGACAAGAACCTTTACGCGCTCCGCAAGGAGCATCTGCGCCGCGGCAAGGCAGCAGGCCTTACCGACCTTCTCTACGATCCTGAGCTTCTCGGCGAGGAGATTCCTCCGCTGAAAGCGCTTGCTCTTGACTATCTGATGGAATCGATCGACGGATTCACCGTTCGCAGCGGATGGGAAAGCGGCTCGATCTACGCAGGACTTCTCGGCGGAAAGAATCCCCAGGGCGCAAGCCACCAGCAGATCGATGCGGGCACCTTCGTTTACCACAATCACGGCAAGCTCTGGTTTACTGACCTCGGAACGGATAGCTATACGCTTCCCGGCGGATATTTTGGCAACAATCACCTCTTCCGCAGAAATGCCGAGGGTAACAACACGCTCTTCCTTCAGTCTCTTCCCTTCGGTCAGGCGCTGGATAACAATTCCCCTATCATCGAATGGAAGTCCTCCGATGCGGCTTCTTATTCCATCGTTGATACCACGGCGGCTTACGGCGACAAGGCTGTTAAGACCACGCGCGGTATGCTTCTCACGGCAGACAGAAAGACCTGGGTTCTTCGCGACGAGGCAGAATTCAAGGAAGCGGAGAACGCTTGCTGGGTTTCAAACTTCGAGAGCGCGAAGATCAAGTGCGAGATTGCAGAGGATGGCAAGAGCTG
>JAZQWS010000296.1:0-1071 GCA_045632465.1 Eubacteriales bacterium | reverse complement strand
GAAAAAGAGCTTTTTCAGCGGCATTGCCGCAACGAGAGATCCTGTGACCATCAGCGAAAGCGGGGTGCAAAGAGAACCCATCGTATCCATCGCCCTCATGAGAAAATCGGGCATGGGAATCTGCGCGATATAGAGCAGAAGACCGAGGATGCAGGGAACGGTTCCCGCATTGAGAAGCACCTGACGGGCGGTAACCCTTTTTCCGTCCTTTCCGTGCGCGATGATCCAGATTCCGACGGTCCATACGCTGAGATTAAAGGAGATCACGTAAAACGCGCCGTAAAAAAGACCAAGCTCGCCAAAAAGGGATTTTACAATGGGAAATCCGATGAAGGCACAGTTGCAGAACGTGAAAGCGAATTCATAGATCTTTTTTTCGTCGAGGTCCTTTGCTCTGTGAAAGATCAGCAGGGCAAGTCCGATCATGAAGGCGTGAGCGAGAAAGCCAAAGCCGAGAACGATGAGTCCGTTTTTCAGATTCAGCGCGGAAAATTCCAGCTTTTTGATGGAATATATGATGAGAAAGGGCTGCGCAACGTTGGCAACGATCACGGAAAGCCCTCTCGTTAGGGTCTCGTTCAGAATATTCGCCTTTCTGACGGTAAAGCCAACGAGAATGAGGAAAAAAAGGCAAAGGGCTGTGGGGATCAGCTCTCCGATATTGACGCTCATGAAATGCCGTCCAATCTTTCCTTGATGGCGATCATATCTGCCAGCATTTCATCCTTTTTGCGCGGATCGCGGAGAAGTGCCGCGGGGTGATAGACCGCGCATACGGAATAGCCGTTTTTATCGAACCACTTGCCGTGCTCGGCTGTGATCTTGAAATCCTTTTTGATGATGCGCATCGCGGAGATGCGTCCGAGACATACGATGACCTTGGGGCGGATCGCCTGCACCTGCTCGCGGAGATAACCGATGCAAAGATCCTCTTCCTCGGGCTTGGGATCACGGTTGTTCGGAGGGCGGCATTTGAGAATATTGGCGATATAAACCTCGTTTCTGTCAATGCCTACCGCATCGAGATATTTATTCAGAAGCTTGCCTGCCGCGCCGACGAAGGGAATGCCG
>JAZQWS010000295.1:0-2657 GCA_045632465.1 Eubacteriales bacterium | reverse complement strand
TTTGCGAGCAAATCGTTATGAAATATACTCCAACACTATTGTAATCAAAACTTTGATACCTCGGTGTTTTTCTCTTTTTGAGTTCATCCATTTTTATCACCAATATCATTATAACAAAAATCGGCAGAGAAAACAATGTCTCTGCCGAAATTCGTTTGTAGGGGCGACCATTGGTCGCCCGTTTTGGTTTTGCGGTTGTTTGCAGGCGATCCATGATCGCCCCTACGGTGAAGCATCCTTATGAGAAGTAGCCCAAAGGCTTTCGGATCTTTTTTGTTGGGAAATCAAGCAAGCGTGATCTTGGCCTTGCTTGAAAGCTTCGTTTTTTCATCGAGGCAAAGAAGGTTTTCTGCCTTGACCTCGATCTCGCTGTCTCCGCCGAAGGCGTAGTCCATGCCCTTCGCCGTCATCATATCGCGGAAGAGAAGGTTCTTTGCGCTGATGCAGTTTTTGAAATAGACGGCCGAGATGGAATCCAGCGTCACGCGGTGGAATTTGCTCACGTATTCAAGATCGGATCTCGGAGGCTCGGAGGTGATGCCGTAGCGAAGGCCGGAAACGGTCACGTTTTCAAGCTCGCATCCGTTGAAGTAGATGCCAACGCCGCCGTCATCCACCATCTGAATGTTGTCAAAATGCGAGTCGCAAAGCGTGTTTGCGATGTAGCATCCGAAGCGCGCGCGGGTAACAACGTCGCGCACGGTGATGTTTCTCATTTCGCCGAGGCGGTTGAGTCTATGCGGATAATCGCTCACGTCACCGATGCGGATGGCCGCCAGCGGGCGCCAGATCTCAGGGGGCGTTGTGTCTTGAATGCCTGCGATCTGCACGTTGTAGATCTTCGATTCGCCGCGGCAAAGCATGCGCATGATGTCGCAGCGGTGGCTCATTGTGGCGCGGATGTCACGCACAACGATATCATGAATATCGGGATCCATGTCGGAATCCTCGCCCGTGCGCTTTTTCGGATGACCGAAGTTGGTGAGCGCGAGCATATCGTCGCCGGTTCTGCCCGAAAGGTTTTCAACGAGGAAGTTATGGCATCCCTCGCGGATGTCAAGGCCGTCCTGATTTTGGTTTGCGCCGTCCGCATCGAAAACGATATCGTAAACGTGGCCCCATGCGCAGTATTCAAAGTTCATGCACCAATAGCGGGGGCGAACGAAGCGGATGCCCGAAACCTGCACTCTCTCCACGTTCTGCATCAGAATGCCGATGTTAACGAAGCAGTTGGAGTAGCCGTGGATTTTCACGTGCTTCACGAAATTTCCGTTTTCATCGTAAATATTGAGGTTGTTTTCGATCAGATCGTTGGGCTTGCCGCCGTCCAAAACGGTGTTGCCTTCGCCGCGGATGGAAATATCGTAGTTTCTCGTTTCCTTCAGCCACCACTTTGCAAGGCTTGCATCGTTCACGAAGAAGTTGGTATAGCTATCGTCCTTGAGGCGCATATAGCAGTTTTCAAGCACAATGCTCGAGCCCGTGTGCAAAACGATCGGCGTATGGATTTCCCAAAGGCATTCGCCTCTGCGCTCGTTGACGCGGGGGATAACAACGGTCGCGCCGTATTTTGCCGCCTCATCCACGGCGGCCTGGATCATTTCCGAATCGCTTTCAAGATGCTTATAGTCGTTCGGCGTGTAAACGGATTTCATGGTCATGTCCTCCAAAATGTGTTTGTAAGCCTATTATAGCATAGAAGCATCGGTTTGTATTTACCAAATCTTGCGCAAAATTTGCACAATCTTGCATTCGAGGAAGAAATGTATTTTGCTATGCATCCCTGCGGATGAAGGTGATTTTTTCGCCCTCGAAGAGGACTTTGGTCACCTGCGGCGCGGTCAGCGTATAGCGCGGAATGCCGCCCTCGCGGGAAAACTCTGCCCTGATGCGGCCGTGCGGCGTTGGCATTTCAAGCGCGGCGAAATCCATATCCTTCGGCAGGCACGGAGCAATCCGGATGCGCTTTTCGCCGCGCGTGCCGAGGTCGATGCCGAGAATGCGGCGAAGATAGAAATAGATCGGTGATGAGCTCCAGGGATGGCACCAGCTGGTGTTCCATTTTTGCTCCGCGCCCCAAGCCTCCATGCAGGTGGTTGCACCGTCACGCAGCATATTCACCCAGGAGTGCTCGTCCTCACCGCGAAGAAGGTTCAATGCCGCATCCGCCTCGCCGATGCGGAAAAGTCCCTCGATCACGAAGTAGGAGAAGTAAACGCCGCAGTTCAGCCGTCTTTCCAGCAAGAGCTCGCGGATCGGCTCATAGCCCCTCGGCGGCTTCATGCCGAAGAAGAGCTGGAGGGCGTTTGCGTGGATGGCGCTGTGGCGCGAGTGGCTTGCATCGAAATACAGGCCGCTTTCTTCATCGTAAAGCGTGGCGTTTATTCCGCGCTCGGCCTGCTCGGCCATTGCACAAAGCACACCAGCGCGGGCTTCGTTTGCGGCGATCCGATAGAGCGCGGCGGTTGTTTTCAAAAATCCGTAATAGAAAACGTTGATCGTGGTGCAAACGCCCCGCGTTGCCTTTTCCATATCGTAGCCGTCGCGCAGATTCTGCGGCCAATCGATCAGAATGGGGCTCAGATAATCCGGAACGCCGCCGAAATGCGAGATCTTTTCCAAAAGTCCGTTTCCGTTTCGGAATTTTGCAAAGTAGT
>JAZQWS010000294.1:0-1511 GCA_045632465.1 Eubacteriales bacterium | reverse complement strand
AATCAGCTTGCGGCTTATAACAACGTGAAAATCAAGCTTCTTGCGGAAAAATACGGCTACGAATACGTGGATCTCTATTCCGCGCTCTTCAATCTTGAAAGCGGCGAGATCTATCCCGAATACACGACCGACGGCGGACATCTGACGCCGCTTGGCTACGAGGTTCTGACAAATGCCATCCGCCCCGCGATCGACAAGCAATTGTTGCTTTGGGAAAGCGAGCATTCATAAAACAAAAAGCGATTTCGGCATACTCCGTGCAAAAAGAGTGCCAAAATCGCTTTTTTCTTATTTTATTATACAAGCGCAAGTGCCGTGCGCAGACCGATCTCAAAGCCGGGAATGAGAGAATCCTTTACCACGTATTCCTCGCGCGTGTGCGCACCACTTCCCTCCCAAACGGCCATCGTGATGGCGGGGATGCCGAGAGAGTGCGGGATATTCGCATCCGTTGAGCCCGAGCCTCGCTTCAGCGGCGCGCCGCCGAGCACGGCCACCGTGGCATCCGAGCAAAGCGAATAAAGGGCATCCATCGCGGCGGGATCTACGTTTGCCGAGCAGGGGCGATCCCCTACAAGCTTTACCTCGACGGTTGCCTCCTTGCGGTCTGCGGCGAAGATCGCTTCAAAACGGGATTTCATATAGTTCAGGCATTCCAGATCGTCCGAGCGGTATTCGCAGAGCATTTTTGCCTCCTGGGCAATGGTGTTCACCGACGTGCCACCCTCGACCGTTCCGACGTTATAGGTGGTTTTCGTTCCATCCTTTTTCGGAACATCGATGGAATAGATCTCTCGGATCAGCTCCGCAAGCACGTCGATCGCATTGCGATTGCCGAAGCGACCAAAGGAATGACCGCCCTCCGTGCGAACGGTTACCTCATAGCGGTGCGAGCCGACGGAATGATCCACAAGCCGATCAAAGCTGGATCCGTCAAAGGAAACGAAGCGCGCGATCCTGCCCTCAAAATCGGCAAAAAGGCGGCGCGTTCCCTTGAGATTTCCAAGCCCCTCCTCGCAGGAATTGGCAACGAAGAGGATGCCGCTTTCGGTTTGGATCTTATTTTCAACAAAATACTTGGCGCAGAGCATCATAACCGCGAGGCTGGCCGTATCGTCACCAACGCCGGGGCAAAAGATCTTTCCGTCGCGCTCCTCATAGGGCATGGGCTCCATATCGGGGAACACGGTGTCGGTATGCGCGGCAAGAATGGAAAGCGACTTTTTCTCATCGGTCACGCCGTAGGGAAAGATCACGTTCAAGGCCTCGTCTACATACGCGCCGGCGCCACAGTTTTCATCAAACCACTTTTTGCAAAACGCCGCGCGAAGCTCCTCGTGATGCGAGGGGGCGGGAATCAGGCAAAGATCCTTCAAAAGCGCATAAAGCTCTGCCATATGCGCATCCACGTATTGTTTTATATTCTGCATTTTCTGCCTCCGATGCTTTTTACTTCTATTATTTTACAACAAGGCGGCTCTTTTGTCAAGCCGAGAATGCAGGACAAGTGA
>JAZQWS010000293.1:0-1482 GCA_045632465.1 Eubacteriales bacterium | reverse complement strand
TCACCTTTGACCCTCGTGCGATGAGCACGGCAAACGCCGCAGGATTCCTCCGCGAGCTTTGCGCAGCGCTCGAAAACTTCAGTCTCCTCCTCATCAAATAATAAGCGGAGGGATTCGGTATGCCTACGAATTTGTACGTTGATCCCCAGGAAGCGCTCGCAAGCGGAGCCATCCGCTTCCGCGACATTCCCGTTTGCCGTTACAGCCTTTCCACCGAGCATGAAAAGCATATTTATTCCACCCGTGAATTTCTTCGCATTTATCACGATATGGTGATGATCCGCGAATTTGAAACCATGCTTTCCGAGCTGAAGGAAAAAGGCGAGTATTACGGCGTAAAGCATAAGCTCGTAAACCCCATCCATCTTTGCATCGGCGAGGAAGCCGTCGCAGTCGGCGAAGCCTACTGCATGGAGCCGAAGGATATTATCTTCGGTACACACAGAAATCACGGCACCGCCATCGCGAAGGCACTTGCCGCCATCTCCAAGCTTTCGGAAAACGAGCTGGTTCATATCATGAGAACCTATAACGGCGGCGAAACCATCACCCCTGTTGCCAATGTGGCAAACAGCAGAACGCCCATTCGAGAGCTCGCCACAGACTTCTTCCTTTACGGTGAGCTTTGCGAGATCTTCGGAAAACGCACGGGCTTCAATAAAGGGCTCGGCGGCTCCACACACGCATTTTTCACACCGTTCGGAATCTACCCCGGCAATTCCATCGCCGCAGGCTCCATCGGCTTTGCCGTAGGTGCGGCACTTTACCAGAAGAATTGCGGAAGCAAAAAGCTCGTCACCGTCAATCTCGGCGACGGCGCGCTTGGCGAAGGCGCAACATGGGAAGCCATGAACATGGCATGCATGGACCAGATCAAGGAGATCTGGAATAAGAACGGCGCTCTTTCTCTTCTTTTCACCATCATCAATAATCACTATGCGCTTGACGATCAGCCGCTCGGCGAAACCATGGGCTTCAAAAAAGCAGCCCGCATCGGCGCAGGTATCACACCCGATCAGATGCACGCGGAGCGCGTGGATGGCACCAATCCCATGGCTGTCATCGATGCGATCGCGCGCAAAAAAGAGCTTCTGGAACGCGAAGAGGGACCCATCCTCCTCGAGTTTGTCACCTATCGCGAATGCGCTCACAGCGCGGGAATTCCGCTTGATGAACGCATCAAGGACGAGCTTTCCGCATGGGAGGAATTCGACCCCATCAAGCGTTACCGTGAAAAGCTCCTCCGCGGCGGCATTGCCAAGGAATCCACACTGCATGATATCGAGCTTTCCATCACACGCCGCATGACAGAGATCTGCAAGCTCGCGGCAGACGCGGAGGCTTCTCCCGTCCTCACACACGAGGAAGTGGAAAAGCTCATGTTCGCGGAATCCGATGCAAATGCTGTAAAGCCCGCGCTTTATCCCGAAATGTTCCTTTCCCGTACACAGTGCGCCCGCGCTGTCAAGATCGCCATGAAGG
>JAZQWS010000292.1:0-3208 GCA_045632465.1 Eubacteriales bacterium | reverse complement strand
ATGAATTAATCAGAAATTAAATGCGCGATTTAATGCGCAATTAAATAAAAAATACACTTGACAAACGAAGCTTTCTGTGATAGAATAACTAAGGAAAATTCCGACGCGGGCGTGGCGGAATTGGCAGACGCGCCAGACTTAGGATCTGGTGGTTACCCGTGCAGGTTCAAGTCCTGTCGCCCGCACCAAAAAAGTCGTATCATTTTGATACGACTTTTTTTATCCAAGTCGCAGACTTGGTATATCATCACCGCACGAAGTGTGGTGGATATCATCAGCCCTTTGGACTGTATATCATCACGCATCAGCGTGTATCTTTCTGCGACTTGATGTAAGGAGCGATGCGACGGAATAGAGAGCCTGCGAGCGTCTATACAACATGTTGTGTTGGTGATATACAAAACTCCGTTTTGATGATATACACGCCACAGGCGTGATTGGTTATAGCGGTTCAACTTTTCCGAAGCTTGCTCCACCATGCTTAACAACGGCGCGTATGGAAAAACCATACGCGCCGTTGCTTTGCTGTTTTTAATAGATTATTCCTGAGGTGCTTCCGTTTTTACGGATTCGGAGCTTGCGGCTTTGCCGCCAACGAAGCCCGCGAGGAGCGAGGAGAGGTCGATACCTGTGGATTCCTTCATGCCCTCCATGATCTGATTGGAGCTATTCATGACGTCACGCACAAGCTTTGCAGAGTTGCCTTCGCCGTACATAACGATCTTGTCGGTTTGCGCAAGGGGAGATGCGGCGTTCTTGACAACCTCGGGAAGCGCGGTGAGGTACATTTCAAGGACGGATGCTTCTCCCATCTTCTTCTGCGCCTCGGCCTTCTTTTCGATGGCTTCTGCCTCGGCAAGGCCCTTGGCACGGATACCCTCGGCCTCCTGCTCCATGGCGAAGCGGAGTGCTTCTGCCTCGGCGCGTCTTGCTTCGGCCTCCTTGATGGCCTCGTATGCCTTTGCATCGGCCTCGCGCTGGCGCTTGATCAGGGCGGCCTCGGCCTGCTTCTCGGACTGATACTTCATAGCATCGGCCTGCTTTTTAACCTGCGCATCCAACTCGCGCTCCTTGATGGCGATTTCCTTCTCGCGAAGCTCTGCCTCCTTCTCGCGGCGGGCGATATCGGCATTGGTTTTTGCGATTTCAATGGTTTTACGCTGGTTTTCCTGCTGAATGGAATATGCCGCGTCTGCTTCGGCGCGCTTGGTGTCAGCCAGAACCTTCATCTGTGCCTGCTGAACGGCGAGGTCGGCATCCTGCTCGGCGATCTTCTTTTCCGCATCTACCTTAACGGCATTTGCCTCCTGCATTGCATTGGAGGTTGCGATCGAGATATCGCGCTGTGCATTTGCCTTTGCGATCTGGGCATTCTTTCTGATCTGCTCTACGTTATCGATACCCATATTCTCGATGGTGCCTGCAGAATCCTTAAAGTTCTGGATATTGAAGTTTACAACCTCGATACCGAGCTTTTCCATATCGGGAACGACGTTTTCGGTGATCTTCTTGGCAACACCCTGGCGATCCTGCACCATTTCCTTGAGACCGACAGAACCTACGATCTCACGCATATTACCCTCAAGCACCTGGGTTACGAGGGTGACCATTTCACCTCTCGTTTTGCCGAGAAGTGCCTCGGCGGCGCGCTTCAGAAGCTCGGGATCGGACGAAATTTTGATATTGGCAACGCCGTCTACATGAACGTTGATAAACTCATTCGTGGGAACGGCCTCGCTGGTTTTTACATCCACCTGCATAACGCCGAGCGAGAGCTTATCAAGACGCGTGAAGAAAGGCATTCTCCAACCCGATTTACCGATAAGAATCTTCTTTTTTCCAAGACCGGAAACGATGTACGCGGTGTCCGGGGGCGCTTTCAAATAACCCAATACCAAAAGTAATACGGCTGCGGCAAGAACGATCATGCCAACATAAACCAACGGATGCATAATAAGTCCTCCTAAAAAGTAAAAAAATAATTCCGAAAGCTTGCGTTCCGCTACGCGCTAAAGCAAAAAAGACTTCCAGTGTGGCGTTCACACTGAAAGTCTTGAAAATCATTATGATCCACACACACCGGGGCATCTCGAGCTGCCGTCCTGACGATGTGCACACATTGCCAAGCGGCAACGTTCTACTCCCTTTCGGTATTATTATTGTATCACAGAGGGGCATGTTTGTCAAGAGTGTTCAATACGATTCGTATATTTGCACAAATCCCCCCCTCCGTTTTGTGCAACGTGTACACTCGCAAAAAAACTCAGAATTTAATGCGGTTATGGTAGCCGGTGAGGATGCCTTCGCGATAGAGATGGCCATCGTTTGCGTGCTGGAGAACCTTCGGATAAACGAAATTGCCGCGCGGCTCAAATTCGATGACGCTCATGCCCGTGTGACCGATATCAAAATGCGTGCTGAAAACGGGATATGGGATATCGAGCATGCTGCTGAAGAAGGCCATGCTGAAGCCTTGGTGCGCAAAGAGCGCAACGCGCTCATTGGTGGGGGCGACCGGCTCATATCGCGCGTTTTCGCGGTCATGCTTATAACCGAGGGAGAGGAAAAATTCGTCCACCTCGCGGTCAATGCGCGCCATGCCCTCGCCAAAGCTTTTGGGAATGGCGGGATGCGTATGCCACAGATCACCAAGCGCGCGCATTTCCCCGGAGCGAAAAAGCTCGAGCATACGCGGATCATAGAAGCCCCAGGTGCGCTGTCCGCTTTCGAGCGTTACGGTGAATTCCTGCCAGACAAGGCCCTCGTTTGCCCAATCGAGGATTTCCATCTGCTTTTTGAGAAGATCACAGGTGGGCCGGGCGGTTAGCTGAGCGCGGTTGGAGGAGGATGCGTAGATACGATCCAAGCCATGCGCCGTGAATCGCTTGGCAACGGCACGCGCCTGCTCATGACCGAGCGGCGTTAAGGAATCGGGGCTATATATGGGATCGCCATGACGAACGTAGAAAAACAGCATAGTTTTCTCCTTGTTTCAAAGTGCCAAACGTTTGCGGCGCTTTTTTCTTTCATTATATCACGGAGGACGAAAAAAATCAAGAGGTGCGGTTTTTCTTGCAAAATATAGAGGAGCTTCCGTTTTTTGTTAGCAGGATTGACTTTGCATAATATTCGTGTTATAATGAATGTATCAACATTAAATTTCTTTCAAGAAATGGAGAAAATGCAAATGATACTTGACAAAATAGAC
>JAZQWS010000291.1:0-3492 GCA_045632465.1 Eubacteriales bacterium | reverse complement strand
CCCGAATTTGCCGAGGATCCCGAAGAGCCCCTGCCTTCCTTCGCCTGCCCCTCGAACGAGGATTATTATAAGCTCCTCTTCGATCTCTTTGATGACGTCATCCGCGTATTTCAGCCGAAGCGCATCAACGTCGGCCACGATGAGGGTTATGTTTTTGGTCTGTGTGAGAAATGTCGGAAAAAGTCAACTGCCGAGCTTTTTGCCGGCGATATCAATAAAATTCACGCGCATCTCACCTCGCGCGGCGTGAAAACCATGTTCTGGGGCGATAAGGTTTGCTCTAATTTCCACGGTGGCGGTGTCGCTTATCACGTGCGTTTGCCCGAGGTTATGGGAACGAATCGAATCGGTGATAAGGAGTACGAGGTGCATCCCTTCAAGTGCCATTCCGAGGCGCAGTTTGAAGAATACAAAAAGGAGCATCCCGACGTATACGCTTGGCGCGTGGAGGAAAGCTTTTCCTGCCGTGAAAGTCTGCCGAAGGATATCGAAATCGTCAATTGGTATTATTCTCTCGGTGATGATCTTGAAGATGAATACCGCGAAATGGGCTGGCACGCGATCTACGGAAATTGGCAGCCCTGGAATTTCAAAAATCTCCACGCCCGCATGAAAAAGAGCCTCATTCACGGTGTCTCAACCTCCAACTGGGGAAGCCTTGATCCGCTCTCCATGCAGCGCGCCTTCACCTATTATAAGCTCTTTGATGTTTCCCGCTCTCTTTGGGATAAAAATTACGACTGTGCAAAGAAAATCGAAAACCGCCTGGCTTGCGCAAAATGGATGTTCGAGCATTTCAATAAAGAAACCCTGAAAAAGAATTGCCTTGCCATCGAGCATTCCTGCGACTTCGATATGCCGCATATCTCCTTTGATTGCGGCTATTGGATCGAAAGCGAGGATTTTCATATCGGCGATTACCGCATCACCTTTGAGGATGGCTCGGAAATGACCTATCCCATCATCTGGGGCGAAAATATCGGCCCTTCCTTCTCCTGCGCAGGTGCGGCCGCCGATGATGGAAACGCCGCCCCCATCAGCACGATGGAGGCCGCAGGCATCGCCCTCGTCCACCTCGATGAAAATCAAAATATCTCCTACCGCATCCTTATCCCCTCGGATAAGAAAGCCAAGTCGATCACCCTCGAAAAAACCGACAAATGTAAAGGAAATATTACATTTAAAAGCAAATCTCTCCTCGAAAAGTGATTTTTATAGACTTCTCGATAGGTTATATCTTAACGTAAGAGGCGATCGAACGGACACCCCACACCCCCAAAACGCGCCCGCTAAAAACGTTGTTCCCTTGTAGGGACCGACGTCCTCGGCGCTCTCGTCCTAAGCCTTCTCCTTGGGAGAAGGGTAGCATAGCGGCGACGAGGTATTGAATTGAAGTCCAGTGGACTTCAAGACCCGAGTCGTGACCGAGCCGCAGCGAGACCCGCTTGCGGTGGATGAGGTGTTTCAAAGCACGCCTACCAACATTGCCTAAAATGAGGATTTTAATGCTTATTTTCGTTTTGTGCTACCGTGCGCGATTTCTTATCCACATCCGTCTTTTGCTACGCAAAATCCACCTGTCTCGCTGTGGCTCGGGCACGCTCGCGTTCTGACAACGCGCCGCGTTGTCATTCATTGCGCTCACGTCGCTTCGCTACCCAAGGAGAAGGCTAATGTTGAAAGCGCTACGCTACCCAAGGAGAAGGCTAAATAAAAAACGCGCCGAAACGGAAATATCCGCCTCGGCGCGAAACTTTTATTCGACCGCCTTATTCGCCGCCGTAATTGTAAATGATGGGATACGGACCGGAACAATCGTCCCAATCAGCCTCTTTGGATATCACATTCCATTGTTCTTCTGTGCCACGATATTTGATGCTTGTTAGATTGCCACACCAAGCAAACGCTTGCGTTCCAATGTGTATGACACTATTTCCAATCACAACGCTTTTGAGACTACATTCACAGAACGCATTATTACCGATGCTTGTGACATCATTACCGATCACCACGCTCGTGAGGCTACTACAATATTGGAATGCAGAAGAGCCGATGGAGGTTACGCTATCGGGGATCACCACATTTGTAAGATCATCACGCTCATAGAAAGCATATTGGTATATCTCATAGCTTTCGCCCTTATAGCTATCCGGAAGCGTTAACTCCGTATCATTTCCTACGTATCCAAGAAGATAATGCACGTTTTTATACGTATAGAAGAGATAATCACCAACACGATCAATCTTACTCTCTCCGGTATGTACTTCTATTGCACAGGATGCAATTCCGCCGTAATCCGAAGAGCCTGCCAAAATTTCCAGCGAAGAATGATTGATTACTTCAACGAGTTTATTGCAATCATAGAACGCCCTATTGCCGATGGACGTTACGCTATCTTCGATTACCACGCTCGTGAGGCTTGTGCACCAAGAGAACGCCCCACTGCCGATGGAGGTTACGCTATCGGGGATCACCACGTTCGTGAGGCGATAGCACACTTCAAAACCACACTCTGCAATCTCCGTTACCGCTCTGCCTTGATAGGTAGCTGGGATCACAATTTCTGAAAGGTACGTCGTTGTTCCTGCGCCAACGGCATACGTGCCGTCATCCTTGAGATAATATGCAAGTCCGGGTGTGCCTTCTTCGGCATCTTCCTTCGAGGAAGCATCGGCGAGAACGTTCGTTTTCTCCCCGTTGATCACCCAATAGCCATCCGCGCTGATCTCGATGGTGGGCATTTTTCCGTCTTGGCCGTTCGTTCCATCCTTGCCGTCAGCACCATCCTTGCCATCCTTTCCGTCTTGTCCGATGGCTTGGTATTCGGTTTTCTCTCCATTGATCACCCAGTATCCATCCTCGCTGATCTCAATGGTGGGCGTTTTTCCATCCTCGCCCTTCGGCCCTTGCGCCCCGGCGCACGCGGTGAAGGCAAAGAGTACAAGCGCT
Organism: Eubacteriales bacterium; assembly: GCA_045632465.1. Lineage (GTDB taxonomy): Bacteria > Bacillota > Clostridia > Oscillospirales > CAG-272 > UBA1740. Next base: position 543 of record JAZQWS010000291.1, on the reverse strand, counting down.
AAAAGTATTGCAAAATGTATCAGCTTTTTCATTTTCATTCCCTCGTTTTCTTTGGAAGATCGCGCTCCATAGCGCAATTCTATTATACCATTCTCTTCCTAAAAAATCAACCGAATTCCCGCATTTTTCCATCCTCAAAAAAACATTTGACATTTCTCTCTACCTATGCTATAATATATTGATAAATATTTTTTTATTTAGGAACAATTATGGAATCGAAAACCTTTTACCCCGAAATGAGCATCGATCTCGTGCGCCGTCTTGTGGACGGGCAGGGGCTGAAATATTATGTTTTAACCCTCGGTTGCCAGCAAAATGAGGCAGACAGCGAGCGCATCCGCGGCATGGCTGAGGCAATGGGCTATTCGGCCGCCATCGAGCCGGAGGAGGCCTCCTTGATCGTGGTCAACACCTGCGCCATCCGCCGTCATGCGGAGCTGAAGGCGCTTTCGATCGTCGGCCGCTTTAAGGCAATCAAAACCGCGAGGCCCGAAACCGTGATCGGCATCTGCGGATGCATGGCCGCCGAGCCGCACATGGTGG
>JAZQWS010000290.1:0-2252 GCA_045632465.1 Eubacteriales bacterium | reverse complement strand
AATACGGCCGCCGAAGCGGTCAGCGATACGGTGACGATCCGGTCCTGCCGCACCCCGTACAAGATCGATCTTCACAGCGGCGAAACCTATGCGCTGCCGCACGAAAGATGCGGCGATGCAATCTCCTTTGCCGTGGATCTTCTTCGCGGAGAGGGAAGGATGATATTCCTTTCGGATCGAAAGCAACAGGCGAAAGAGGAGATTGAGATCGGCGAAGCGCACGCGCTCGCATTCGATCGCGCCTATATCAATCGCGAATATTCGATCAAGGAAGGCCCGCACAACGATTATTTTGCCGACGGCGCGCGTCCCATTGCTCTTGGCGCATGGGAAAAGCACTTCTCCGGTGAGGCAACGTATGTTTTCCGCGCCGAAGGCATTGACGGTGGAGATTATATGCTGGATCTCGGCGAGGTCAGACACTTTGCGAAAATATTTGTCAACGGCAGAAAGGCTTTCGAAAAAACGATGCCTCCGTACCGTCTGCGATTGGATGATCTCAAAAACGGCGACGAAATCAGAATATGCGTTGCCAACACCATTGCCAACGTTTGCCACGATGCCGCGCTTTTCAAAACCGCACCCGTGCAGGACGTAGGGCCGTATCACGCGAGGATGATCACCTTTGAGTGCAACGCCCCCGCAGGCGGACTTTTGGGAGACGTCAAAATTATTGGGATAAAATAAATTCGTGAAAGGTGGTGGCGGTATGATCGCTTTGGAAAATGCGATAGACGCGCTTTGTGAAAACGGCATTGTTTCGCACATGGCGGTGCGCGTTGGAAGGAAAAATGAAGTTCTGTATGATGCATTTCGCGGCGGCGCGGATGAAAAAACGCTGTTTGATATGGCATCGGTGACCAAAATTATGGCAACGACCACGCTGGCGCTGATTGCGATGGATCGCGGACTTCTGTCCTTGGAGGATCCGGTCAATAAGTTCTTTCCGACAACGAAGAGTTTGACGATTAAAAATCTTTTGACGCACACGATCGGCATCGGGCACAAGGCGCTGAATCTCGCCGGTTATACGTATGAGAATATTGCCGAGCGGATTCTGGATATCCCACAGGATATTCCGATCGGCACGGACGTGCGGTATAGCTGCCCCGGCTTTATTTTGCTCGGGAAAATACTGGAAGAGATTTTCGGCAAACCCTTGAACGTATGCTTTGACGAAATGGTTGCCAAGCCGCTTGGACTTGAAAACACATCATTCTTGCCGAAAAGCAGAAAGAATGTCGTCAATTCCAATCTTGAAGAAGAAAACCGCGGCATCGTCAATGATTATAATTGTCGCTTCCTTGGTGGCGTTGCCGGCAATGCGGGGCTCTTCTCAAATCTCGCAGATGTAAACAATTATGTGCAATTTCTATTAAATAAAGGAAATCCGCTGATAAAAGAAGATACATTTTTGATGGCGGCGCAAAATCACACTGTGGGTATGAGCGAATCGCGCGGGCTTGGCTTTTTGTACGTGGATGAACGATATAAGCAGACGGGCGGGCTTTTTGCCGAGGGGGCGATTGGGCATTGCGGGCATACGGGACAATCCGTTTTCGTTGACTACCGCACGGGGCTTTACGTGATCATTTTGTCGGATGCAACGATCGCAACGGTCAGAAAATACGGCAAGGAGCGCTATGATGCGGTGATCGATATGCGCGAAAAATTGCATATGGCGATCAAGAGGGATTTAGAGGAAAGAAAATGATTTTCCCAATAAAAAAGTCCGTGCACTTAGCGTGATGTCCTTAACGGACAAATCACGCTAAGTTATGATTGCCCTATCGGGCAAGTTATGAGTTATGAAATGCTACGCATTGTTATGATTGGCTTCGCCAAGTTTAAAAATTGATGGGCAATCATATCATAACGTTTGCGTAGCAAACTCATAACGGCGAGCAAAGCAAGCCTCATAACTCTAAACTAAAATCAACAGAAAAAGAGCAGACATACAAGATTTAATCCTGTGTGTTTGCTCTTTCTGTTTGTATAGGGGTTTGGGCTTAGCCCATAAAGCATTTCGCCGGTCAAATGCGATGCTCGCACTTAGCGGCGGTTTTCAAATTCTCCGCTAAGAACATCGCCCTTTCTGTGCACGGACTTTTTTATGTATTAGTTAGGAAACACGCCGTTTTTGAGGGATTCCATCATAATCGTCGCGCTGCTGACGTTGGTGGCAAGCGGGATCTTCTGCACGTCGCAGAGTCTGAGAAGTGCGGAAACGTCAGGCTCGTGGGGCTGTGCGG
>JAZQWS010000289.1:0-4388 GCA_045632465.1 Eubacteriales bacterium | reverse complement strand
AATTATCTGCCCAAGAGCAAATACGGCATCATTTCCCCCGCCGTTGACTATATCAACGAAAATTTCGCCAAAGAAGCACTCAGCATTTCCCGGCTTTCCGCCCTCTGCGACATCACGCCGGAATATTTTCGCAGGCTCTTTCGCGAATTCTTCGGCGATTCCCCCATCGCATATATCAATAAAATGAAGCTTGGACGCGCCAAGGATCTTTTGGATTCGGGCATCTATTCCGCAAGCGATGCCGCCCTCCTCTCGGGCTACACCGACCTCTCGCATTTCTCGCGCGAATTCAAGCGCCATATGGGCATGGCGCCAAGAGATTATCAAAGCAGAAAATAAATGACACTTCAAAAAAAGGATGCGCGGCCAAAACCGCGCATCCTTTTTTACTTATTCTCTCGTTCCTTCACGGAATAAATCTTTGAAAAATACAAGTTTTCATTTTTTCCATCTCTCAAAAGAGAAGATTTGCAGGGAGAATCACCGATCCCCCAAAAAGAGCAACTGAGCGAGGAAATTTTAGATGATAAGCCCCGAGCGCGACCTGAAGCCGTATTTACATACGGCGAACGGGAGCGATCGAGGCTTTGCGCTAAAATTTACCGCTCAGTTAATTATTGCAGCAGCAACAGAATACAATCACAATAGCCAGGATAATGATCCAGGTGCAGTTATCGTCGAAAAGATGGCAAAGGCAGTTGTTATTCATATATGTTTTCCTCCAAATGTTCGGTTGCGAGCTTTTTTGCCCGCTTAGTACCATAATATGCGGAAGGAAAACTTTGGTGATAAGGAATTTACGTCTTTGCTTCAAACGCCGTGAAGGGAATAACAAAGCCGCCTTCCCCCAAGGCGCTGACATCGCCGCCGATCACGCGATGGCGATATACGATCACGTTGGCATACACCGTTACACCGGATTGCTTATAATTTTCCACGGTGTAGGTATATCTTTGCACCTTTTTTCTGCAGTAACCCGAAAGATCCAGCCCCTGCGCCTTCTGAATCTCATTATAGGCAAGCATTACACGATCCAGCGCCTCGGGGATCACGAAGCTCTCTGCCGATTCCGAATCGGCGGCCGCGAGGATGCCGAATTGCGAAAGGAATTCCAGCCGATCCTCCTTGGTGCTGACGTCCGAAAAGCTATACGCGCTGTTGCTCATCGCAAAAACGCTGTCTGTACCCGAAAAGGCCATAATGCTGACCAAAAGGCAAACCGTTACGGCGAGAACGCCGAAAAAACGAAGCGTGGATGCTCTGACCGAATAAATAAACATACCGATGACCTCCGAGGGTGGATTGTTTGGTATTTTACTCTATGCGGCAGCATCCACGCTTATGCACGAAATGATTAAGGTTTTTCGATCACGGGATATTCCTTTCCCGTATAATAGCAACCCTGCGAAAGCCCGCGCGCGGCCATGCGGCGGCGGATCTCGATCAAAACGGGGTCTTTTTTCCGAACCCAAAGCGGCGCAACCAGAAGGTCTCCGGGCGAATCCCCCGTGAGCCTATGAATCCAGAAATCCTTTCTCAGATGTGTCAGCACCGCGATGGCATCCTCCACGTAATCTTCAAAGGTCAGGGGCTCGTATTCCCCGCGCTCGTACATACGGCAAAGCTCGGTATCGCGGCAAACGTAGGTGGAATGAAGCTTCACGCCGAAGAGCGGGAAGCGATTCACGTATTCCACGGTTTTCAGAAGCTGATCGCGCCCCTCCCCGGGAAGCCCTGCCATCATATGCACAACGGCGCGAACGCCGTGTTTCTCCAAAATCTCCATCGCGCGCTCAAAGGCTTCTCTTTTATAGCCGCGATTGATGATGCGCGCCGTTGCATCGCTCTCGGTTTGAAGTCCGAGCTCGATCCAAACGTCCGTTCGATCCTTATAGGAGGCGAGCAGGCGCGCAACGCCTTCCGTGATGCAATCCGGCCGCGTTCCAACCGTCAGAGCGACGATGCGATCGTCGCAAAGGGCAGCATCGTATTTTTCCTTCAGCTCCGAAACAGGCGCATACGTACCCGTGAAATTCTGAAAATATGAGATATATTTTTCGCCGGGCTTACAGCTTGCAAGCGCGCCCTGCATCTGGGCGGCAACGCCCTTTTTCTGAATATGCTCGCCCGAGCCGCGCTCGCCGCAGAAAATGCATCCGCCAACGCCACACGTTCCGTCACGGTTGGGGCAGGTGAAGCCGCCGTCTATGCAAAATTTTCGGATCTTCGCTCCGTAAAGGCGGCGAAGAAGCATACTGAGATTGTTATATTCCATATTATAAAAAAACCTTGAGAAAACCAACCGCGCCGTAGGATGCGAGGCACATGATCACGCCCGCACCGAGAACGCCCAGCAAAATCGCCAAAAAGGAGCTTCTTTTCGGGAGGCGAAAGAGGGAAGCGATCAAGCTACCCGTCCATGCGCCCGTGCCCGGAATGGGGATCATAACGAAGAGGAGAAGCCCCCAGAATGCGCCGCCGAAACGGCGGGGCCTTTTCTTCTCTTCCCCGCCCTCGCGATGCAGAATCCTTGCGCTGTACTTATGGGCCTTTTGCCGCACCCATGAAACTACGGGACGGAAAATCTTAAAGCGCGCAAGAAAATCCAAAATTCTCGGAATAAAGAGAAGAATAAACGGAGCGGGAAGAAGATTGCCGAAAACGGCCGCGGGATAATTCAAATAAAAGGGAACGCCGAGCGCCGCGCCAACGGGAATTGCGCCGCGAAGCTCGATGATCGGAAGTATGGAAATCAAAAATACGTAGAGTATATTTTTCATTTTTTATCCTGTTTTTTATTTTTTGATCCGTCAAAGCATATTGATGGTGATCAGCGCGGTGAAGGCGAGGATGATCGCAAGAACACTCTTCCATTTCAGCTTTTCGCCGAAGAAGATCGCCGCCATCAGGGAGGAAAGCATCAGCGCCGCGCCCATATTCAGAGGATACAAAATCGCCGCATCAAGATACAGCGCCGCATAGGTTTTGAAGAGCGAATTAAGGAAGAGACAAACCGCCATGATCGGGATATAGATCAGGATATAGCGAAGCTTCCCCTTATCGGATGCGCCCTTCGCTCCGTTTTTCTGCGTGAAGAAAAAGATCGCCAGCGTGATGGCCGCAAATACGTAGGTATAAAAGTTGAAGATCTCGATCGGCGTTTCGCCCTCCAGCTTCACGAAAAGCTTCTGCGAAAAATCCGCAACGCCGTTTGCAAGACCCGAGAGACAAAGCAGGAGAAACGCGGGGAGGCTGAGCTTCGTTTTGATCGAATTGTTATAGGAGCAAAGCAAAAGAACTGCAACGAGCAAAATCGCAAAGCCGATCCAATGGTTATACCGTATACTCTCGTGGAAGAAAAGCGCGCTGCCACCGATCGGAACTACCATGCCGAGAAGCAAAAATACATCTACCAGCATATAAGCCCCCTTGCGCACGGCAAGAAGCCAGCTGACAACGAAAAGCGAGGTACCAACGCCGGAAAGCACCGTGATCCAGAGAACGCGCGCGGAAATTGCAAGCGAAGATACGCCACAGGAGAAAAGCACCACAAAAAAGCCAATCAGAATGCAGATCAGCATGCGCACCATGTTGGCAAAGGCGGCATCCCTCGGCTCGGAAACGTAGCCGCTGGTTTTCTTTCCGCAATAGCCCTTAACAACGCCTGCCGAAAGCGCAAGCGCAACGAACAAATAACCCATTTTTTATCCTTCCTTTTTCTCGGGAATCACGTCGCTCACGTGGAGAACAACGCCGTTTTTCACGAGTTTTTCCTGTAATTTTGCAACGTTTAGTTTACTTGTATCATCCGTCATAGCCGCCGCAAGGCCTGCCGCCTCGCCCGTTACGGCGCAGCAGGGGATCACGCGCATAACGTCCCAAAGCCTATCATCCACGGAGGTGCATCGGCCCGCTACGAGAAGATTTTTGATCTTCGGAGAAATCAGCGTTCCAAAAGGAACCTCCCAGACGGGACCACGCTTTTTCCAGTTGGAAACAAGGCCGATGGAATCCTCAAAGCGCTTATGCATCTCGGCATAGGTCAGCGTGTACGCGCCATCAATCTTTCTCGTCATGCGGATCTGCGGGATCGTGGCAATCGTGGCAAGCGAAACCGAGGGATCCTTTTCCTTTTGCGCAAGATATGCATTCAGCACCTGCTCGTGCGAAAGAGCCGTCATCTCCGAAAGCTCCTTGCCGCAAAGTCCCGAAAAGCGGCGATCGATCAAGTGCGTTTGTTCCCTTCCCTTAAGCTCCTCCTCGGGAATATCCGCATAGCCGTGCATGCGGAGGTGATATCCTTCGCCCGCGCTCGCAAAATAATGCCATGCCGCAAGAACGTTGCCGCGCGTGTATTCCACGCAACCCGCATCCGCAAAATGCGCAAT